>JAUNIV010000328.1 GCA_030523385.1 Bacteroidales bacterium
TTGGTCTTTCAAAGAATCAGAAATCCTTTTCCCTCAGCAACTCCAGCATATCTTCTCGTGTCAGTTTGTGAGCCATGTCGCTTCCATCCAATAAAGAATCGGCCAATGATTTCTTGCTCTGATGCAAGCGGATAATCTTTTCTTCGATGGTGTGAGTGGCAATGAGCCTATAGACAGTGACATGATTCCTTTGTCCGATGCGGTAGGCACGGTCTGATGCCTGGTCTTCGATGGCGGGATTCCACCACGGGTCCAAGTGTATGACGTAGTCGGCTGCCGTGAGGTTCAGTCCCAATCCTCCTGCCTTCAAACTGATGAGGAACAAAGGCTGTTCGCCCGTTTGGAATGTTTTCACCAACTTGTTCCTGTCCGTTATCGACACGCTTCCGTCCAAATAGAGGTAGTCTATACGTGCTTTGTCCAACTCTTCGCGTATCAAGCTCAGGTGAGAAGTGAATTGGCTGAATACCAAAGCGCGGTGATTGTTCTTGATAAGTTCTTCCACCAACTTCATGAAAGCTGCCGATTTGGCTGAGGGAAGCTGGAGTTCGGGCTGCACCAACGAAGGATGGCAGGCAGCCTGACGGAGTTTGGTGATTTCTGCCAAGGTTTGAATAGCTGTGGCCGATTTCTCTTCCAGATTGTTCACAGCCTCTCTACGTAAAGTTTCATATAGGGCACGTTCTTTCTCGCTCAGTTCTACGTGTAGGATGATTTCCGTTTTTTCGGGCAGCTCGTCGAGCACTTCGTTTTTGTTGCGCCGCAAGATGAAAGGCTGGAGAAGCCGTTTCAGCTGTCTCTGCCTGTTCTTGTCATTGTTTTTCTCGATAGGGATGATAAACCTGTCTGCAAACTGCTGATAACTGCCTAACAGGCCGGGGGTGGCAAACTGAAACAGGTTCCATATCTCGCTCAAATGATTTTGCAGGGGTGTGCCCGTCAACAGCAAGCGGAAGCTACCGTTCAGCTTCATGGCTGCTTGTGACATTTTGGTTTCCTTGTTCTTTATAATATGAGCTTCATCCAAGGTGATGACATTCCATGCCTTACTTGCCAGTATGTCTGCTTCGTTGATGAGTAATCCGTAGGTGGTAATCACTACATCATATTCGGCTGCATTTTCTACCAATGCCTTGCGGTCAATACCCGCTTCGTTTATTATCAACGGAGTGAGCGATGGCGCAAAACGCTCCAGCTCGTTCTTCCAGTTGATGACCACCGAGGCCGGTACTACCACCAATGATGCACCTTGCTTTCCGCGCGAAAGCATCAAGGCTATGGCCTGCAAGGTTTTTCCCAATCCCATATCATCGGCCAGACAGGCTCCGGCTTCCCAAGAGGCCAGTCGCGACATCCATCGGAAGCCATCAGCCTGGTAGTTTCGTAATTCCGCTTTCAGCTGTTTGGGCACGATGACGGGCTGGCTTTCGGCCGTTTCCATGCGCTTCACCAGCTTGCTGAATTCGCTTCCTTTCTTCAGCTTTCCGCCTTCTTGTTCTATGTCCAACAGAGCATTGGCTGTGAACGACGGCAGTTTCAGCTTTTCTTTCTCTTGGGTGATAAGCACTTCCAAGGTTTGCAGTTGCTTCTTCAGCTTATCGCTCAGTGCAATAAACTCGTTCTCGGAAAGTGCGATGAATCTTCCTTTGCTGCTTCTCACTTTCTGCAAGAGTTCGGCAATGCTGATGATTGTTTGATTGTTTATTTTCAGTTCTCCTTCCAGCTCAAACCATTGTCCGACTCCTTTGACCGATAAAGCCAGATTCTTGAAATCGGCGCTTCCCTTGATGCTCATCTTTCCGCCTTGCGGCCACTCTATGCGTATGGAATCCAGATGGTTCTGCAAGACTTCCAGCATTTCCAGGCAAAGGTAAGAGTCATTGAAAAAGAAAACGTCTTCTTCGGTTTCATAGTCACTGCACACCGGTTGCAGCCATTCCATGGCTTCTTGCAGGCGAAGTTTTTCTTTCTTGAAATCCCGCATGGCTTGCACTTTCTCTTTGTCTATGGTGCCTATTACGCTCACATTACCTTTCCCCGCCTTGCAATAGGGAGGCTGGTCGACGAACGGTTTTACAAACAGCTCGGCTTTAATGCCTTCGCCCGTGGGTTGCAACAAGACTGTGACCTTGGTGTCAGCCTCTGTTTTCTTCAGTTGGGTTTCGCTTTGCACCAAGTCGGAATGTACAGTCATTTTCCGGCTAAGCCGGGGCAGCAGGGCAGATAATTGTTTTTCTGCTTCCTGGGGAAACTCTTTCAGTTCGGACAAGATGTTGAGCAGTTCGCGTTGTTCGGTAGTAAGTTCCACAATGCGAAACAGAAAGTCGTTCTCAATGTGCAGTATCGTGTTGCTGCTTATTTTCTCCTTGTCCACGTTGTTTTCTATCCGAAATCCTTTCGGACATTTCGTGATTGTAATCTGTGCTTCTTCTTTGGTGATGACTACGGGCGTGTCGGGATGGTGTTCCGAAAATACCAGCGGATAGCCTGCCAAGCTAGCCAAAGCCTTGGGACCTTGCAATTCCCATCTTTCGTTGTATCCCCATCCGCCCGGATAGTGCTTTATATGGGTAGCCATTGTTTTGTCCCTTTCATTCATCTCGGGGATACCTGCCTGGAAGGTGGAAAGAGCAATGTTTCTTCCTTTGCTCCAGGTCACCCCGTCTTTCGATTTCTGAAGTCTGGGGGTGATTTCTCCATAACGACTTACGTTGTAAACGATTCTGCTTTGCGATTCTCCTTTCTGCAGGAGGGGAGTGCGGCTGTCTGTTTCGTCGGGCTGTATTCTGTCCATTAGGACCTCAATAATCTTTTCCCATTTTTCCTTTTTGACGCAAGGAGGAAGCAAAGGCGATAGTCCTGTCTGGCGGCGCAACTCGTCTGCCTGTGTTATGAATGGCATGAAGTCTTGCGAACACTCTAATTGCAGCAGCTTCAAGTCATCCCGGTCAATGATTTGCCGCACTTCCTCATCGTTTATCTTGACGTTTTCGTCCAGATGGTAGTGGCGTATGAGCAACAGCGAGAGCACTTTCGAAAGAGGAGAAATGATGTTTTTATTTACCATTATGGTTTCCACCAACTCTTTTGTTTCCATCCCTAAACTGTGATAGATTACCACCAGAACAGGCAAAGCATTCGGATTGTTTCTTAT
>JAUNIV010000004.1 GCA_030523385.1 Bacteroidales bacterium
TCTGCATTCTGAAAAACGACCACGTGTGCAAGTACATGGGATTTGCCCTGACCAAAAAAGAGAAAATGAGAATAGACAACGTGATGCAGAAATATAAAGACATAATTAAATGAAACAAGAATATGAAAGCCCGGTGTACCACGTCCGACGTGTACCTGTAGAGAAAGTACGTGCCAACAGTTATAACCCCAACCATGTGGCCGCTCCCGAAATGCGGTTGCTGGAACTGAGCATTTGGGAAGACGGCTATACGATGCCTTGCGTATGCTATTACATAGCCGATGAAGACATCTATGAACTGGTGGACGGATACCACCGCTATTGCGTGCTGAAAACATCCAAACGCATCTTTGAGCGCGAGAAAGGACTGCTGCCGGTGGTAGTCATCGAGAAAGACTTGTCTAACCGAATGGCCAGCACCATCCGCCACAACCGTGCCCGGGGAACCCACAGCATAGAGCTGATGGTGGACATCGTGGCCGAACTGACCAAAGCAGGCATGGGCGATGAATGGATTAAAAAGAACATTGGCATGGATGCCGACGAACTGTTGCGGCTCAAACAAATATCCGGACTTATGGAACTTTTTGCAGATAAGGAATTTAGCATTCCTGAACCATAAACAGTTATTCGGGCATTTAAATTACCCGAAAAAGAACAGCAGAATCGCTAACACGTCATAAACCTATTTATTAATTAATACATTATCTGATTTGAGAAATTTATTGATAATCGGATTGTCGGCAGCCACTTTATGCGGTTGTACTGACAATGCTTTATACCCAGACTTAGAGTTGCCGGCTACTATCACCGGAAATACTTATCAATCATTGGCACGGCAAAGCCGTTCTTTGTCATTAGATGCAAGCAGCCGCATATTACTGAATGCTTGGGGAGGCCTACAGGCTGATAATGAAGTTCTGTCTTATTCGGGCCAACAATGGGAGACATCGAACACCCTTAACTGGCATGAAACAGAAGAAACGGCCTGTATCACAGCCCTACATCCAGTATATCCCGATTTGACATATACGGAAGAAAACCTTTACGAGAACGGGACATTACAAGATATTCTGTTTGTTAAGAATGATTTTCCGGCAAGACAAGCTATACGCTTTCAGTTCAAACATTTGTTCTCTTCACTCACGCTACATTTAACCGGGATTTTAAAAGAAAGCTTTCAAAAGCTCGAAATCAAATGCCCTGTAGTCGTAAGTTCGGTAGATGCCATAACAACACAAGTGGCTCTCGATTATAACAAAGAGCATACCACTTCCATTGTGCAACCCGAAGCATCGGGGATTTATTCGCTGATTATCCCACCGGCAGAGAACGTGCCGATTACGATAACAATTTATACATCAGACAAGATGTACACCACACAGTTGCCAACGCGATCTTATACCGGCAATCAAGACTACCAATATAAGATAAAGGTAACTGAGCAACAAGGACCGGGCATTGCCACTGCAGAGGAATTTATAGCCTTTAGCATACTTATCAACAGCAAGATAACAACGGAATACAACGGAAAGACATTGAAAGACTTTGGAGAAACAATAGATGGAGTTACCACCTACCGGCTGCTGAAAGATATTGATTTTGAAGGTGTAAATTGTTCTAAGCTTGAGCACATAGGAAATACCAGTCGTTATTTTAATGATATATTTGACGGGCAAGGATACACCATATCCAACCTAACATTAAAATCAGCATATTCAACCACAGGAATTTTCGGACATGTGGGAAAAACCGGTGTTATCAAAAACCTTCATGCAAAATCGTGCGGCGCAACCATAACAGGAAGTTCTTCTTCCGGTGCTGGGGTTATAGCAGGATTAAGCCTCGGAACTATTTTAAATTGCTCCGTGGAAAACTGCACTCTGACATCAGCACAAGGCTTACCTCTTGGAGGAATAGTAGGAGCCTCTCAAAATGCAATTATCAACTGCCAAGTACAGAACTCTGTTTTAAACAGCCTTAATTCTACCGGAGGAATAGCAGGTAGTAGTAGCGGTGTCGTATTAAACTGTTTTTCTGTCTATAACAAAATAGAAAGTGATGATAGCTATTACGGTGGTATATGCGGCATGTCTATTAACAATCCTACTATAATCAGTAATTGCTACATTTATTCCCTTTCATTAAAGAAGAAAAGCTATTGTGGATTAATAGTCGGAGCTGCCAAATCATCTACAATCACGCATTGTTATTATACTTCTTCAGGAACGATTGGATTGACAGGATCTAATAAAGACACTAGCAACAATAAATTATCTGATAATATCTCCTACAACTCTAATTTCACAGACACCGCAAACGGAATTCCTATATATGAATTATTAAACCAGTGGATAGATACGGAAGCTCCCACCCTTTATCCGGACATTACATTTCTACGATGGGAAAAAGATGAAGAAAATAACCTTCCTGCTATTTTCATGGATAGATAGAGTAGTACTGTGTAAGCAACGGAGGTATTTCATTAACAAAGTTTTCTTGTACTACGTAATTTACCCGAATTATGATATAGTATTCGGATAAATTACGTAGCATCATTGAGATTGTCGGTATAAGGAGGTAAACTTTATTTTCCTACGACTTCACCCACATACATGTTGTAGGATTTCTGTCCGTCGCTATTGGGATTCATGTTCTTAGCTTCCTCTCCGCTCAAATTCTGTTGGGTCAGTTTCTTGCAACTGATAACCACGCTCGGTTCGCTTTGTCCGGCCTGATAGAAAGAAATCTTGTAGGTCTGGCTTTCAGCCATAAGCATGTTGCCCATTGTCTTCTGTGTGTCAAGCAAGCAGAAAGCCACTTCCTTGCCAAACAGCTGTCCGAATCCTCCCCAACACTCCTTGCCTATCTCAAACTGTTCGTCGTTGCCGGCAGTGATGGTTATGCGGATGGCAGACTTTATCTGTTCCTCCATGCCGGATGCCGATGTGGGAGCAACCGGTTCGGCAGATGCCACCGATGTGGCAGGTGTAGGCTGAGTGACAGCAGGCGTGGTCGGAACAAGCACAATCTGATTATTGCTTTGAGTGACAGTTATACCGGGTGTTGCCGGAGCCGTTTGTGTTCCACCCAATACTTTGTTGCCCAATGTGTTCTGTATGGAAGTAAACAGTTCGTCCTTCAGATTGATGGTTTCCCTGCGAAACTTTCCGCAAATGGGTGCTAACTTTGTCTTCGACTTGTTCAGTGCCATATCGTCCGTAATCCATTCTTCGGCCGTGTATTTCTCGCCGCCATCACGGGCTTCGTCATACAAATAGCGGATACGGGTCATATCTACATTCACCTTACCGGCTGAACAATTAATGAATAACTGGTAATAGATGCGTGTGCGGTCCAATGACAGGGCGGAAGAACTGAACACGATGTATTCTTCGCCCGCCACGGCTATATCGCCTTTTTCCTTGTCAGTAAAAAGCACACGGGCATTGAACTTGTCATCAGGGTGAAAACGCTCGTTGGCCCATTCAAGCATGGTTTCATACAGTTGCTCCCGGGTGAGCGACGGTGCCTGTATTTCATTCTTGAAAGAAACTTTTCCGTCATCCATCGTGATTGCTCCGGCCAAATATTTGGGGTCAGTCTGTGCCATAGCCGCTAAAGGCAGGCAAAGGAGCAATAAAAAGAGTATTTTCTTCATGGTAGTTTGTTTTACATTGTTACTAATTGTTGAGAACAAAGATAACGAATAAAAAAAAGAGAAGCTATAAAGCCTCTCTTTTTTTACTTTTATTATAACCTTTATCGGCAAGGTATCTTTTCGATGCGCCGTTGGTGGCGTCCGCCTTCAAATCCGGTAGAGAAGAATTCGGTCAGAATCTTGTCTGCCATCTCCGTATCAATAAAGCGGCCGGGCATTACCAACACGTTGGCATCATTGTGCTGGCGGCTCAAACGAGCGATCTCGGGAATCCAACACAGGGCGGCACGTATGCCTTGATGCTTGTTCAGCGTGATGCCGATGCCTTCTCCACTGCCACACACGGCTACTCCGGGATAACACTCGCCACTTTCCACGGCCAATGCCAACGGATGGGCAAAGTCGGCGTAATCACAACTGTCCGTGCTGTGGGTACCAAAATCCTTGTAAGCATACCCGTGTGCATCGAGCCACGTCTTGACATATTCCTTCAGTTCGTAGCCGGCATGATCGGAAGCCAAACCTACAGTTTTCATCACAGCATGGATTTTACTTGGTTATACACATTCTCGGCAGTGAAGCCCAACTTTTCATCCAACACCTTGTAGGGAGCGGAGAAACCGAAGGATTCCAATCCCCATATCTTGCCGTTGGCACCTACCAGTCCTTGCAGGTTCACCGGCAGACCGGCAGTAAGGCCGAATACTTTGGCACCTACGGGGATGACAGCTTCCTGATAGCCGGGAGCCTGGCTGCGGAAAAGACCTTCGGAGGGAACTGATACCACACGTACCTTGATGCCGTCCTTGCGGAGCAATTCGGTACCTGCCACCAATGTGGAAACTTCGGAACCGGAAGCTACAAGCACCACATCCGGGTTTTCGTCCGAACCTGCCACGATGTAAGCACCCTTGGCTGCCTGAGCATAATCGTTGCCGGCAGGCAACATGGTGATGTTCTGACGAGACAGGATAAGAGCCGACGGAGTGTTGATGTTCTCCATAGCCAGTTGCCATGCCACTGTCGTTTCTTCGGCATCAGCCGGACGAAGTACGAGCATGGAGTTCTTGCCATGATGGTTTTTCAGTTTTTCCATCAAACGGATTTGTGCTTCCTGTTCTACAGGCTCATGGGTAGGTCCATCTTCGCCTACACGGAAAGCATCGTGTGTCCAAATGAACTTCACGGGGAGTTCCATCAATGCAGCCATACGCACGGCAGGCTTCATATAGTCAGAGAATACGAAGAAAGTGCCGCATGCAGCAATCACACCTCCGTGCAGAGCCATACCGATGCAGCAGCAAGCCATTGTCAGCTCGGCTACACCTGCCTGGAAGAATGCACCGCTGAAGTCACCGTTGGTGAAGGCATGCGTCTTCTTCAAGAAGCCGTCGGTCTTGTCGGAGTTAGAAAGGTCGGCCGATGCACAAATCATGTTGGGCACCTGCTGTGCCAATGCGCCCAATACGGCAGCCGATGCATTACGTGTGGCATCGTTGGCTTTCTGTTGGATGCCTGCCCAATCAACTTTCGGAGCCTTGCCGGCAAACCATGCCTTTACTTCGGCTGCTTTTTCGGGGTTGGCGGCAGCCCATGCTTTTTCTTCTTCATAGCGTGCTGCCACGATGCCTTTCAGTTCTTCGGCACGACGGGCATAGAGTTCCTTTACATCATCAAAGATTACAAACGGATTCTCGGGGTCGGCACCCAGATTGATGATGGTATTCTTGTAGGCATCGCCACCCAAAGGAGCACCGTGGGTCTTGCAGTTGCGTTCGTAAGAAGAATTGTCGTCCTTGCGGGCACCTTTACCCATGATACATTTACCGATAATCAGCGTAGGACGCTTTTCCTCTTTCTTGGCAGCATCCAATGCTTCGCGTATCTGCTGGCAATCGTTACCGTTTATTTCAATAACATGCCATCCCCAAGAGCGATACTTCATGGCAGTATCTTCTGTCATGACATCGGCAGTTTCGGTAGAAAGCTGTATGTCATTGGAGTCATAGAACATAATCAGGTTGTCCAGTCCCAGGTGTCCGGCTATGCGTCCGCTACCTTGTGAAATCTCTTCCTGCACACCGCCGTCTGAGATATAGGCATAGATGGTTTCTTTGGCAAAAGTAGGATTGCCGGTACGGGCAGCCAAGAACTTGGCGGCAATAGCAGCACCTACGGCAAAAGTATGTCCCTGGCCAAGCGGACCGGAAGTGTTTTCAATACCACGTTCCACATCTACTTCGGGATGGCCCGGAGTCGGAGAACCCCACTGACGAAGTTGCTGAAGTTCATCCAATGTAAACTTACCTGCCAATGCCAACTGAGAATAGAGCATAGGCGACATGTGGCCGGGATCAAGGAAGAAACGGTCACGTCCTTCCCACGTAGGATTCTGCGGGTCGTATTGGAGATACTCACTGTAAAGTACATTGATGAAGTCGGCTCCACCCATAGCACCGCCCGGATGACCGGACTTTGCTTTTTCTACCATAGAAGCAGACAAAATACGGATGTTATCTGCCGCATGGTTGAGCACACTAATTGAATTTGCCATATTTTTATTGAGATTTTGATGATTATAATTCAGTACTTACTTTTACTTCTTGGCCTCAACAGCTGCCTGTTCGATAGCAAGTCCGGCCTTGTAGCTTTCTATATAGGTATTGAAACCTGCCACATCTTCGGGCGTAGGAGCTATCTCTACACCGGCATCGCCTGCAAATACGTTTTCTTCCAGGAAGTCGGCAAGCGATTGTTTCTTTTCATTGTTGACCAAGTAAGAACCCAGCAAAGCAATACCCCAGGCACCGCCCTCGCCGGCTGTCTCCATCACCGAGATGGGCGAGTTGATGGCTGCTGCCAGCACTCTTTGTCCTACTCCCTTCGTCTTGAACAATCCGCCGTGACCGGTAATGCGGTCCACTTTCACCTGTTCTTCTTTCAAGAGGATGTCATTACCGATTTTCAACACGCCGACCGAAGCATACAGGTGTGTACGCATGAAGTTGGCCAAGTTGAATTTGTCATTAGCCGAACGCACGAACAAAGGTCTGCCTTCTGCCAAACCGGTGACAGGCTCTCCGGAGATATAATTGTAGGAAATCAAACCGCCACAGTCGGCATCTCCGGTCAGTGCGTGGTTGTACAGTTTTCCAAACACCTCGTTCATATCTACGGGCACGCCCAGCAGTTCCTGGTATTCCTTGAACAGTCCTACCCATGCATTGAGGTCGGAAGTACAGTTGTTGCAATGCACCATAGCCACCAGGCTACCGTCGGGAGTGGTAACCATGTCAATCATTTCGTAGGGTTTGGAGAGTTCCTTTTCAAGCACAATCATAGAGAATGAAGAGGTGCCTGCCGAAACATTTCCCGTGCGTTGCTTCACGGCATTGGTGGCTACCATACCCGTACCGGCATCTCCTTCGGGAGGACAAACAGGAGCACCCGGCTTCAAATGACCGGAGATATCCAACTTGCCTGCACCTTTTTCGGTCAGAGTCCCTGCATTCTCTCCTGCCAGCAATACTTCGGGCAGAATATCGAGCAGCTTCCAGCCATATCCCTTCGGGGCTACCAGCTTATCGAACTTTTCAACCATTTCGGTCGAGTAAGTTTTGGTGGTGGTATCTACGGGAATCATACCGGAGGCATCGCCCACACCCAGCACCTTGTTGCCGGTGAGCTGCCAATGCACATATCCGGCCAATGTGGTAAGGAAGTCGATGTCCTTCACGTGTTCTTCATTGTCCAGAATGGCTTGATAAAGATGGGAAATACTCCATCGGAGGGGAATGTTATAAACGAACAGTTCGGAGAGTTCGGCAGCCGCACGGGCCGTATTGGTGTTTCTCCATGTTCTGAAGGGTACAAGGATTTCTTCTTTCTCGTTGAAAGCCATATAGCCGTGCATCATGGCACTGACACCGATGGCAGCCAGCGTTTCAATCTCTGTATTATATTGCTTGTTTACGTTGGCACGAAGGTCGGCATAGCAGTCCTGCAACCCGTGCCAGATGGCATCGATGCTGTAAGTCCACAATCCGTTCACGAGCTGGTTCTCCCATTCGTGACTTCCCTGTGCGATAGGTTTGTTTTCCTGGTCTATCAAAACAGCCTTGATTCTTGTGGAACCAAATTCTATGCCGAGGATGGCCTTTCCTGCTTCGATGGTTGATTTTGCATCTAATTTCATAACGGAATTATCTGTTTATTGCATTAATCAATTGCAAAGGTGCGAATTTTTTTTCACATTCACACCCTTGCGTTATAATAATTACATCAAAGCCTTGTTCAGCATGTAATAAATCTCGTTCATGCGCAGTTCTTTCTGGAAGCAGCTGATGGTTGTATCTTTATTGATGTGAACCATTTCGATGCCTGCTATTTCGGCATAATCTTCCCAATATTCGGCAGTGAGGTCGTAAGAGAAGCAAGAGTGGTGTGTACCACCGGCCAAAATCCATGCGCCTGCACCTACTTCGAAGTTAGGCATAGGAATCCACAGCGCACTGGCAACGGGGAGCTTAGGCAGCGGTTTCGGTTCGATGCATTCCACATCGTTTACAATCAGACGGAAGCGGTTGCCCAAATCTACCACGGTAGCTGTGCAGCCCTTGCCTGTCTTGCTGGTGAATACCAAGCGTGCAGTCTGGCTCTTGCGGATACCGATACCGAGGAAGTGTACTTCCAAGCGAGGCTTCTGAGCAGCAATGAGCGGACATACTTCCAGCATGTGTGCCTGAAGGATAGAGCTGTTGGCACCATCGAAGTTCAGTGTGTAATCTTCCAAGAAAGAGCAACCGGTAGGCAAGCCCTGGTTCATCACCCATACGGTGCGATAAAGAGCAGCCGATTTCCAGTCGCCTTCTGCACCGAAACCGTAGCCTTCGGCCATCAGGCGCTGTGAAGCCAATCCGGGAATCTGATCGAAGTAGCTGCCGTCGGTCTGACCCAGGTCATCAAAGTTGGTAGTGAAACCTTTGGCTCCTTTGGCTTTCAGGATGGCACGCAAAGCCAATTCGGCTTTGGCAGAGTTCCATACTTTCTGATAAGCTTCCGTAGTCTTGTCTTCCAAAGCAGCATCGTGGTCATATTCCTGGAAGTAAGTAGCTACCAATGCATCAACGTCTTCATCCTTCACCTGGCTGTGGTATGTCATCAGTTCGCTGGCGGGGCAATAATCCACGTGGTAACCCATGCGCTGTTCGGCTTCTACCTTGTCACCATCGGTTACGGCTACGTTGTTCATCTGGTCACCGAAGCGGATGATAAGCATGTCTTGTGCATCGGCCCATCCGGCACATACGCGCATCCATACGGCAATCTTGTGCTGAGTGGCTTCGTCCTTCCAATAGCCTACCACTACCTTGCGGCGGATACGCATGCGGGTGCAGATGTGTCCGAATTCGCGGTCGCCGTGTGCACTTTGGTTGAGGTTCATAAAGTCCATGTCCATTGTATCCCAAGGAATTTCGGCATTAAACTGAGTGTGCAGGTGCAGCAAAGGCTTCTTCAGTTGCTGCAAACCGTGAATCCACATCTTAGCGGGAGAGAATGTGTGCATCCAGGTGATGACACCGATACATTTTTCATCGTTGTTGGCTGCCTTGAATACGGCTTCCACTTCCTTAGAAGAATTAGCCGTACCTTTATATACTACTTTCACGGGGAGTTTGCCCGATTCGTTCAGTCCGTTTACCATTTCGTTTGAGTGAGCGTCCACTGCTACAACTGCGTCACCTCCGTACAGAAGCTGTGCTCCTGTTACAAACCATACTTCGTAATTTGCAAATGCTTGTTCCATAATATTGTCTTTTTAATGGGTTAATGTTTTTCTTTGGTTGGATTTTGTTATTTCTTTTGTCCGTAATAGGCATTGGGGCCGTGCTTGCGGCTGAAGTGTTTTTCTATCAGCAGCGGGTTCATGGTCAGGTTGGGGTTGGCAGCGTATGCGATGCTGGCCATTTTGGCAACCTGCTCCATGACTACGGCGTTGTGCACGGCATCGTGTGCATCCTTACCCCACGAGAAAGGACCGTGGTTCTTGACCAGCACGCCCGGAGTATGTACGGGGTTCAGTCCTTCAAAACGCTTCACTATCACATTGCCGGTTTCCTGCTCATAGGCACCTTTCACTTCGGCTTCCGTCATGTCGTCCGTGCAAGGGATGGCATCGTGGAAATAGTCGGCATGGGTCGTGCCGATATTAGGGATGTCGCGTCCGGCCTGTGCCCAGGCTGTAGCATAAGTGGAATGCGTATGTACCACCCCGCCTATTTCGGGGAATGCTTTATAGAGAACCACATGCGTGGGAGTGTCAGACGAAGGACGAAGCGAACCTTCCACCACGTTTCCGTCCAAATCTACCACTACCATATCTTCGGCTTTCATATCATCGTATGACACGCCGCTGGGCTTGATGACCACCAGACCCGTTTCGCGGTCTATGGCCGACACGTTGCCCCAGGTGAAAATCACCAATCCGTGTTTCACCAAATCCAGGTTGGCACGGAATACTTTTTCTTTGAGTGCTTCTAACATTTTCTTTAAAGTTTAAATTTCGGGTCTTTCTGATAGGCCTTATCGTTGAATTTATACAGATAAGCCCCTCTTCGTGACCCCGATTTGTCAATCTGATCGGTCTTTTCGATAAAGTCCATCTCAGCTACGCGCTTACGGAAGTTCCGTTTGTCTATCGGTTCTCCGTAAATCGCTTCATATAAGTTTTGCAGTTGCGTCAGCGTGAACAGTTCCGGCAACAAGTTGAACCCGATGGGTTTGTCCGATGCCTTATGTTTCATCAGTTCGCGTGCCTTTTCTATCATCTGCGGATGGTCGAAGATGAGAGGAGGCAGTTCGTTGATGCCTGTCCAGTAGGCATTGTGCTGCTGCACCAGTTCGCGGTCATACTCGTTTACCTTTATCAGAGCATAATAGGCTACGGAGATAACCCGTTCTCCCGGGTCGCGGTCCACACTGCCGAAGGTTCCTACCTGTTCCATGTACACATTTTCCAGTCCGGTCAGTTCGGCCAGTACGCGCTTTGCAGCATCGTCCACGCTTTCGCCTTCTTGCACAAATCCTCCCATCAGTGACCACTTGCCCATGGCCGGCTCAAAGTTTCGTTTCAGCAACAGGAGCTTCAGTTCTCCCCTGTCGAATCCGAAAATGATGCAGTCCACGGATATGTAGAACTTAGGGTTGACGTTATAATAGGCGGTCATTTTAATAGGTTTTATAGGTTGGGTGTTTAGAGGGTCGGCTTACCAGAAGTAAGCATAGAACAGGCCGCAGAGAACCACTACGCCCAGCGTAGCAACGATATCCCATACGCCCCAGCTTTCCTTGATTTGCTTCTTGTAGTCGCCGGTGAAAGTGATGGCTTCTACCTGAGCCTTAGAAGGAGCAGGAGTGAAGCAAGATACCACTACCATCAGAGCCACGATGAAGACAAGCAGCCAAATCTCAAATACGAGCCAGTTGGTCTGCCAGAACCAAGTAGTGCTTTCCCAGAAGGAACCGCTCATAACGGCGTTTCCGTTTTCGGTGAAGACATTTGTAATCAGGCGAATCATACCTACGCCGAAGCCACCGATAAGTCCCCACTGTCCGGCCATCGGAGTAATCTTCTTCGAGAAGATACCCAGCGTGAACACCGCCACCATGGCAGGAGCCAGAAGCGACTGGATGTTCTGCAAGTAGTTGTAGAGCGTATCCATGCTCATCATTACCGGCATCCAAGCCAGACCGAGCAGAACGACAACCACCGTAGCGATACGTCCTACCAACACGTAGTGTGCTTCGCTCTTTCCTTTCTTCATGGGTTTGTAGAAGTCTTCCGTGAAAAGCGTAGCGCAAGAGTTGAAGAATGCAGCCAACGAGGCTACCAACGCACAGATAAATCCGATGGTCACGATACCTTTCACGCCGGCAGGGAGGATATCCTTCACCATATTGGCGAAAGCGGCATCGGTGTTAGACAAGTCGAACTGTCCTTCGGCTGCCAAAGCAGAAGCAATCATACCCGGAATAAGGAACATGAACACCGGAAGGAGCTTGAAATAACCGGCTGCGATAGTACCGCGGCGGGCACGCTTCATCACCACGTCATTTGATTCCCCCTTTGTCTGTCCGAGCACACGCTGAACGATGTGTTGGTCTGTACACCAATACCAGAAACCAATGATGCTGGCACCGATGAATACCACGAAACCGGGATAATCCTTATACATGGGGTCGCCTTCTTCCCAGTGGAACATGTGGGTCGTTCCGTAACCGTCGTGCAGAGAGCTGCACACATCCATCATCTTAGTCCAACCCATGCCGATGCTTCCGTCGCCCAATGTGGCAAGTCCCAGGAAGAGAACCAGGAAAGAACCGATGATAAGGATAGGAGTCTGAATGGCCGAAAGCGTCATAACGCCCTTCATGCCTCCGAATACGGTGAACACAGCCGTCACGGCAATCAGTCCGATGGCACCATACCAGAAAGGCAGGCCGAGCAGATACTCGAAGAAGATACCACCCGTAAAGGCAGTCACACTAACCTTCGTGAGCACGTAGGCAATGAGCGTAATGATAGAAAGCCAAGAACCCGTGGCCTGAGTGTAACGGAACTTCAAGAAGTCGGGCATCGTAATAATTTTGCCCATCTTGTTGTTAAGCAGCTGATAGAACGGCACGAACAACCATCCCAAGATAAGAATCATCCAGCCTTGCATTTCCCAGTGTGCCATTCCCACACCGTCTTTGGCTCCGGTTCCGGCCAGACCTACAAGGTGTTCGGAACCAATGTTGGCAGCAAAGATAGCGGCACCGATAATGTACCAGGGTTCACCTTTTCCGAAGAGGTAGTCTTCGCTGTCGGCTCCCTTCATCTGACGTTTGTCTTTCTGAATGGCACGATATACCGCCCATCCCACTAACAAGATTCCCACGACCAGAATCGTCCAGTCGAGCCATACAAATTCTTTTGCGCTCCAATTCATAATTGTAACATGTTTTTGATTAGTATTAAATTAATTGATTATTTTTCGATACCGAATTTAAAGATACAACGGCTGTGGTAAGTCTGTCCCGGCTCCAGGATAACCGACGGCCATTGGGCTTTGTTGGGACTGTCGGGATAGTGCTGAGTCTCCAAGCATACGGAAGCACGCTGCGGATAGGCAATGCCTTTCTTGCCTTTCACCGTTCCGTCCAGGAAGTTACCCGTATAGACCTGAATGCCCGGTTCGTCGGTATAGACTTCCAGCGTGATGCCGGTTGCAGGACTGGTCAGTTTGGCTGCCACTTGATTGATGTCGCCTTGCGTATTCAGCACCCAGTTGTGGTCGAAGCCGTTGCCAAATTTCACCTGCTCGTTCTCAAAGTTGGTTACATCCGGTGCAATAGACTTCGGAGTAGTGAAGTCAAACGGCGTATCCTTCACTGCTGTCATCTCGCCGGTAGTCATAAACGTGCTATCTACGGGCGTAATGCTGTCTGCGTTTACATAAAGAATATGGTCGGTGGCAGGGTTGGCAGGATTTCCGCTCAGGTTGAAGTAAGAGTGGTTGGTCATGTTGATGATGGTCTTCTTGTCTGTCGTAGCTTCGTAGCTGATGTCGATGGCATTGTCGGCAGTCAGAGCGTAGGTCACGGTGGCAGTCACATTGCCCGGGAAGTTGTTATCACCGTCGGGCGACTTCATGGTGAGCATCATGGTGCTGTCATTCTGCTGGTTGGCCTCGTACACCTGATATTGCCATCCGGTGGGTCCGCCGTGCAGGCAGTGTCCGTAGTTATTTTGAGGCAACTGTATCTGTTCGCCGTCTATCACAATGATGCCTTGATTGATGCGGTTGGCATAACGGCCTATGGAAGCTCCGAAGTCGCTCGGTATGTTCTGATAGTCGGCTATGCTGTCAAAGCCCAAGACTACATCCTGCATGTTGCCTTCCTTGTCCGGCACCAGGATAGACACGATGCGTCCTCCGAAGTTGGTCACGCACACTTCCATGCCTGCGGCATTTTTCAGCGTGTAGAGTTTGACGGGCTTCACGCCATCTACCATTGTTTCAAAATTGGCGGGGTTTAACCCAGACTCTGTCAGAGTCACTTGCTGTTGCTGAGGAGCACAAGCACTCAACATGGCGAGTGCAATTCCGGTTCCCAAAAGGTTTTTCTTCATGTTTTTCATGACTTAAAATACTAATTAGTAATGAGTGTTCTTATTTTGGGTGTAAAAGTAACACTATTACTAATACGTTGAGCATGAAAATACTATGTTATACAGCATAAAAGTGTACTTTTTACACTTTTATGCCTATAATATGTTCGTTTTTATGTTGTCTAACATTGTTTTCATACATACATCCGGGTGTATCGGCATCGTGTTCCTATGTGTTTCATGGCATCCGTTTATCCCCCACGGTATCTAATCTATTTTTTAAAGGAGCAAAAATTTTTTTAAGGCATCAAATCCGATGCTTCATACCGTCCTCTGTATCATGCCATTTAAGGCACAAAAAAAGGAGAGCGACAAAACCCCAGATTCACATCTAAAGTTTTGCCTTCTCTCCTTCAAAGGATTATGCTATGAAAATTAATTTCTTAGAGTAACTTACGAGAACCGTCGCCTATGACTACATCATACACCTTCGGGCTACGTCCGAATTTGGCTTTGAAGCGTTCTTTGGCTGTAGTGATGAAAGTTTCGTAGAGTTCGTTCTTCACCAGGTTGATGGTGCAACCGCCAAAGCCACCGCCCATCACGCGAGAACCTGTCACGCCGCAATCGAAAGCGACATCGTTCAGGAAGTCGAGCTCTTCGCAGCTTACTTCATACAGTTTGCTCATGCCGTGGTGAGTTTCAAACATCTTCTGTCCCACGGTTTCATAGTCGCCTTGTTCCAAAGCGTCGCATACGTCGAGCACGCGCTGTATTTCTTCAATCACATATTCAGCACGCATGTAATCTTCTTCGCTGATGTCGGCCTTAGCTTCTTGCAGCATATCCATCGTACAGTCGCGCAAGAATTCTACGTGCGGGTGTTTCTTCTGAATGGCAGCTACGGCAGCTTCGCAGCTCTGACGACGCTTGTTGTAAGCCGAAGAAGCCAATTCGTGTTTCACAACGGAATCTACCAGCACCAGTCTGTAGCCATCGGGCTTGAACGGGAAGTACTGATATTCCAACGAGCGGCAATCCAGACGGATAAGGCTGCCTTCCTTTCCGAATACGGAAGCAAACTGGTCCATGATACCGCAGTTCACACCGCAATAGTTGTGTTCTGTAGCCTGGCCTACCTTAGCCAACTCAAACTTGTCTATCTTGTTTTCGCCGAAAAGGTCGTTCAAAGCAAATGCATAAGTGCTTTCCAATGCAGCAGACGAAGACATACCTGCACCCAGAGGCACATCGCCTGCGAAAGCTGTGTCAAAGCCTTTCACTTCTACACCGCGCTTGATCATTTCGCGGCAAACGCCGAAGATGTAGCGTGCCCAGCTGGCCTTCGGAGCATCTTCTTCGTTCAAACCGAACTCTACATAGTCTTTCAAGTCGATGGAGTAAGCACGTACTTTGTCCTTACCGTTCGGCTTTATCTCGGCTATCATGCCTTTATCAACTGCTCCGGGGAATACGAAACCGCCGTTGTAGTCTGTGTGTTCACCGATAAGGTTGATACGTCCCGGTGAAGCATATACTGAACCTGTTGTACCATCAAAATGCTTGATGAAGCGACTTCTTACATATTCTATATCCATGACATTAATATTTTAAGGGTTAATAAAAATCTTTTCAATCTACAGGAATGTCCTTGTTCACGTTCTTGCAGCCAATCTTACTATAATATAAGATATAGGCAAGCATACCGATAATCAGCCAGTAACTTGTAATAGGATTAGTGGCCTTAGCGATGAAGTCCTGGATGAGCGGCATCACGCCACCACCTACTACCATCACCATGAACAGACCGGATGCGGCAGCCGTATATTTACCCAATCCTTCAACGGAGAGATTGAAGATACCACCCCACATAATAGAAGTGCAGATACCGCAAACGGCAATCAGGAAGCATTTTACCGGAATATCGTTGCCTCTGAACTCTACCACGAGGCTATCCGGCATCAGGATGGCGATGAGCAACAGGACAATAGCCAATGAAGATACCACAGTCATCTGAGTGGAAGTAGAAATCTTACCACTGATAACGCTACTTGTAGCACGGCCGATAAGCATCAGGAACCAATAGCAGGCAGCCAGCGTACCGCCTACGGCAGCCGAACCTTCGAATCCTAAGTTTGTAATGTAGAAGTTAAGCTGAGCGGGGATACCGATTTCAACACCTACGTAGAAGAAGATAGCCACAACGCCGAGCAGACAGTGGCGGAAAGCCAACGGGCTGTGCTCGAACTTTTCGTGCTTGCTGTTGGACTGCGGTTCGGGAATAGCCACGAAAGAAATGATGATGAAAGACAGGGCAAACACAGCGATACCGATGAAAAGCAACGGAGATACATCGCTCATGCTGGTGCTTTGAGTCACCTGGCCGATAAGTACACCTACCAAAAGCGGAGTAAGCGTACCGGAGAGTGAGTTCAGCGTACCACCAATCTGGATAAGCTGATTACCCTTGTTGCCGCCGCCTCCCAAGAGGTTCAGCATGGGGTTTACTACCGTGTTCAGCATACATACGCAGAAACCGCAGATAAATGCTCCCAACAGATAGATGAGCAGGTTCAATGCCACTACCTGGCCTCCGTAAGTGAATGTAGCCACATCGGCACCGAAGATACTGGACAGATATTGCACAATCAGACCGACCACGCCTACGCCCAAGGCTATCAATGCAGTCTTCTTATAACCGTATTTCACCAACATCTTACCGGCAGGGATTCCCATAAACAGATAGGCAGCAAAGTTCATCATATTACCCATCATACCGGCCCAACTGTACGTATTGCCCCAAATGTTACCGAAAGGCGCAGCCATGTTGGTAACGAAAGAGATCATCGCAAAAATAAAACACATCGTAATAATTGCGATGAGATTACCATTCTTTTTTTCTTGATTCATGATATTAAATTGTATAAGTTTAAATAAATTAGGTTGATTCTGTGATTATTGTTCGATGCCGAACTTGTAAATGGTCACCTGGCTGTAGGTTTCGCCCGGACGAAGCACGCATGAGGGGAAATGTCCCTTATTGGGTGTGTCGGGGAAGTGTTGTGCCTCGAAGCAGATGGCACTGCGAGCCGGGAAAGTGGCTCCGTGAGCACCCTCGAAACCGTTGTGCCAGTTAGAGGTGTACACCTGCACGCCCGGTTCGGTGGTATATACTTCCATGCTTCGTCCGCTCAACGGCTCTACGCATTTGGCGGCAAAGGTCAGCGAACCTGCCTCGCGCTTGTTCAACACGTAGCAATGGTCATAACCCGCACCAAACTTCAGTTGCTCGAAGTCATCGTCAATGCGGCTGGCTACCGTATGCGGCGCGCGGAAGTCCATCGGGGTTCCTGCCACCGGAGCTATTTCGCCCGTAGGGATAGAAACATTGTCAATAGGGGTATAATAGTCGGCATTGATAGTAACGATATTGTTGTCAACGGTTGCCGTAGGATTGGCTATGCCGGAGAGGCTGAAGAAGCCGTGGTGGGTAAGATTGACCAAGGTGGTCTTGTCTGTAGTGGCCTTGTAAGTGATAATGAATTCATTGTCATTGCTCAGCGTGTAGGTGACATGGATATCCAGGTTACCGGGGAATCCCTCTTCGCCATCGGCCGACAGATAATGGAAGTTTACGCTTTGCGGAGTGTCTTGTTCGGCATCCCACACGCGGGCATGAAAGCCTGTCGGACCGCCATGAAGTGAGTTGGGACCATTGTTGATAGTCAGTGTGTACTCCTTACCTTCCAGCAAGAACTTGCCGCCTGCAATACGGTTCCCATAACGACCTATGATAGTGCTGAGGAAAGGTTCGTGACTGTTAATTACGTGGTCAATGCTGTCATGTCCTTGAACGACATTGGCATACTTACCGTTTTTGTCGGGAACCATGATGGCTAATACGGCACAACCGTAGTTAGTGACTGCAATTTCGGCTCCTTTTTCGTTTTTCAGGATGAAAAGGTCGGTCTGCTTTCCGTTTACTGTTTTCTGAAAATCAGCTTGTTTCAAACCGCACAGATTCTCCTCTGGAATAGATGTGTTTATCATGTTATCGAAAATCTTTTTAATTGTATATACAAAACTATATGCAAATAAAAAGATTTTCTTCGGTTTTCCCAAACTTTTTATTGAAAAGTGAATATATCAGGTGTGATTTTTTAATAAATCTGCTACGATGAAGCTGCTTCCCCCTACAAAAATAAAATCTTTTTCGCTCGCTTCCTTTTTGGCTGCGGCAACAGCTGTTTCCACATCCGGATAAGCATGGCCTCTTAATCCGGCCTTTACCGCCAGGGCTTGCAACTCTGTTTCAGGCAAAGCGCGTTTCACCGAAGCCCGGGTGAAATAGTAGATGGCATCGCGCGGCAACAAGGCCAGCACGCCGCTGATGTCTTTATCGTTCACCATACCCAACACGATATGCAAGCGGTCGTAGGTTTGATGACGAAGCTGCTCCACGATGTAGGAGATACCACCCGTATTGTGTCCCGTATCGCATATCAATGTAGGATGTTCTCCCAGTTTCTGCCACCGTCCCATCAGTCCGGTCAATTCGCACACATGGGCAAATCCCCGGCGCACATCGGCCTCCGTAAACCGATAACCGATTCGCTTCAGTTGCCGAATGGCAGAGAGAAGCGTATTGGTATTCTTCAGTTGGCAAAGGCCGCCCAATTCGCCTTCCAGATTGGCATAATCGGCTGTCTGATAGATGCGTTTACCACGTTCGTCTATCCGTGCATCGTGCAACAGCTCTTCATCTTCGGCAAAGACGATGGGGGAATGAACGGCTTTGGCATGTTCGCTAAACACCGGACGTGTCTCAGGAGTAGTCTCTCCTATCACAACCGGAACTCCTTCTTTCATAATGCCTGCTTTCTCTGCCGCTATCTTTGCCAGCGTATCACCCAGGAACTGTACGTGGTCAAAACTGATATTGGTTATAAGACAGAGGTCGGGGCGGATGATATTCGTACAATCCAGGCGTCCTCCCAATCCCACTTCGATGATGGCAACATCTACCTTTTCTGCTGCAAAGTAATGGAAAGCCATGGCCGTAGCCAGCTCGAAGAACGAGGGATGAAGAGGTTCGAAGAAAGCCCGATGCCGCTCCACGAAATCTACCACAAATGATTGAGGGACAGGTTTGCCATTGATGCGGATGCGTTCGCGGAAATCCACCAAATGGGGCGAAGTATATAATCCTGTCTTATATCCGGCCGACTGCAAAATGGCAGCCAGCGTGTGCGAGCAAGAGCCTTTCCCATTGGTTCCTGCCACATGAATGGTCCGGAAATGACGATGCGGATGTCCGAAATATTCATCCAGCCGATAAGTGTTATCCAATCCTTCCTTGTAGGCATCCTTGCCGATGTGCTGAAACAGAGG
>JAUNIV010000329.1 GCA_030523385.1 Bacteroidales bacterium
AAAACAAGACAGTAGAAGGAACATCGCCCGTTCCGACAAGCATACGTTCGTATCTCTCTCCATAATAAGATAGTAAGTAATCGACAAACTTCTTTCCATATCCCTGCCGTTGTGCATTGGAAGCTACCGCTATGTTCTTCAACTCACAGGTACCTTCACCCTCATCGGTAACCACACAAACGGCCTTTACCCCATTGTCTGTGAGAACAAACATCTCTCCACGCTCTAAATAGCGGTCTATCATAGACTCTTGTTCATCGCCAAGAAGAAGGAGATTGAGGTATTGTTTTTTGTCTGTCAGTACACGTGTGATATTCATTCTGTTGAGTATTTTAATTGGAATTAAAACACAAAGGTAGCTATAATTCATGAGAATTTATGATATGAACGGAATTTCCACCACAAATTCTTTTTCTGTCTTTCTTACGGTAAGTTCTTTTCCATGCAGGGCGTATTGATTGCGCAGGTTGACAAGTCCCATGCCGTTTTTTGCTCCCACATACGACCGTAGTTGCAAGTTGTTGGACACGGTAATTCCTTCCTGTCCGATGGTGATGCGGATGATAAGGGGAGATTTCGTTGTAGCGATATTATGCTTGATGGCATTCTCCACCAACATTTGCAAGCTTGCAGGGATGATAGCAAAACAGCTCTGTGTATCACAATTTCCACTGATGCAGACTTGCAAGACTTCGCCGAAACGGATGTTTTCCAAATAAAGATAGGCTTCGGTGAAGCGCAGTTCCTCTGCTAAAGATACTGTCTGGCGGTCGTGAGTCGTGAGCAAATAACGATATACCTCTGCCAACTTCTTGACAAAGAGATTTGTCTTGTCTGCATCCTGATAGGCAAGCGAGGCAAGCACATTCAAACTGTTGAATAGGAAGTGTGGGTTGATTTGATTCTTCAACGCCTCAAACTGGTAGCGTATCTTTTCCCTTTCCATCAAGGCGAGGCGCTGACGGCTCTCCATCTGCCGTTTGTCGTAAAGGTATATACTGATGAGTAAGACAATGATGGCGTTGCAAAGCGTGCCGGGGATGATGCTGGATAGGAAATCGAATTGGAATGGAAACATCACCCATGCGATATAAACAATGAGGCATAGCAACAAAGGTGCGCTCAGTGTGGCTGCCAGCAACCGAAGGATAAACCATTCAGGTATATCTCGGTGGGGCAGCGGACGGGTGAGGATGAGGTAATCCAGCCCCGCCATCAACAGGAATGCAGGCACATTGCCAACAAGATTGAGGAAAATGGTCCGCCACGGAAAACCGCCTTTGCCTGCAATGATTCCAAACGAACAGAAACACACCGATAGGAGCAGAGCGGACAAGAAGAAAAACAGGAGGATTGCCCTACCCGATTTCCACTGAAAGAAAACTGTTTTTATCATAAGGCTACTGTCAAGAAGTTATCTGGCATCGTCCGCCCATCGAAGAAATTCATCGACACGGCTACGACTGACGATTATCTCGTGTGGACATTCAGGCTGGAATTGCAGCAACAGACGCCCGGCAAAATATTTGCTGATTTTCCGTATGCTCCGTATGTTGGCTATGCAATTTCTCGACACACGAAAGAACTGTGCCGCATCCACCATCCGCTCCAACCGATCAAGCGGATAACCGATGATGTAACGGCAACCGGAGAACAGGTGCAAGTAGGTATATTTATCTTCGCTGTAGAAGAATGCCACATCGGTTGTCTCCACCGGACGAAACGTGTCACCGGTTTGCACCAGAAACCGGTTCTTCTTACCAGCAGACAGATAGTCCGTTTCCAGCTTCCGATATTCAGGAGTTGCAGAGCGCAGGCAACACCGACGCTCGAATTTGCCTAATGCCATATCCAGCTCCCGCTCGCCAATCGGTTTCAGCAGATAGTCGATGCTATTTACACGGAACGCGTCCAGAGCATATTCGTCGTATGCGGTAGTGAAGATGACAGGGATTTCCACGGGGCATTGTTCGAATATCTCAAAACTTACTCCATCCGACAAACGGATGTCAATAATCAGCAGGTCGAAGTTTTTCCCTTGCAATAGGCATACAGCCTGTTCCACACTCTCCGCCCATCCTGCAAACTCGTAAGCCGGACGCAACTTATGCATCATACGTTTGATTTCCTCATAGGCCAGCCGCTCATCTTCCACGATAAGGTATCTTGTCATAGTTTTCCTGCTTTGATTCATAGATGTTTGCAAAGTTACTCATTATTTTACTCTTTCCTTAAAAGCCATAGCGAAAACCAACGGAAAAGAGCAGTGTCGGAGCAAATCTGTCTTTATTTCCTTCACCATCGTCACTAAGACGTTTGAAGAAGCTTTTCAGGTTTCTGTCCGTAATATCGGAAGAGCGAAGCCACACACCGCCCACACCAGCATAGACATTTGCCTTTCTAAAGAGCCGAAACGAAGCGTTCAGACCGGAACGTATCATGGTGGACGAATAGATTTTCTGTTTGCCATCTACATGCATAACAGCCAACATACCATCCATTTCTATTGCAGTCAGTTCCAACCGTACTGCTTTCCCCGTTTGTGTAGCGACCTGCACTTTGAGCGCGTTCGCCATATCTATGATGATTTCATAACGTCCGTTTGTCCTCCAGTTCAGGTATCCCATCGGCATGAGAATGGGCACACCATACGAGTTGGTCAATCCGCCACCTATCCCGATGCTCAAATTGTCGCGCAGACGATAGGCAAAGATAAATGCCCCACTTGCCAACAGACTTTGCCACCGCACCTCATCCGGTGCTGCATAAATGCCACATCCCAACGAGGCAAGCAAACTCCACCGTTCGGAGAGCGGACGCAAGTGTGACACACTGAAGCTCGTGTTCAACACACAGTCGGGATTCAACTCACGTGCCTCTCCTTTGTTTTCCATGATGCCGTAGGATACCGAAAAGGTCATACCCCATGCTGTCGGCTGATTCCTTTCGTTCAGTTTCTTCGAAAGTGGAATGGCGTATCGTCCTGAAATGCGTTGCAGATTACCCGAACCGTACCTATTTCCGTCCTTATCCTTGAAAGAAGAAGAGGGCAAATAGTCGTAATTCACATATCCCTGACAGAAACCTGACAAAGATAAACTTGACAATAGGATAACCAGT
>JAUNIV010000330.1 GCA_030523385.1 Bacteroidales bacterium
TTTCCTCAAGTTTTCTATCTGCTGTTCTTTTTGCTCGATTTCATCGAGATTTTTATCATCCTTCTCACGTAACAGTGCAATTATAGCCTCATTCTCTTCGATACGTTGCTGCATAACCAATAGTTTTTCTTTTGTATATTTCAAAGATTGCTGATAAAGGGCTTTTTCTTTATCTTTTCGAATAACTCTATATTGGAAAATCAAGGCAGTAACGAAACAAACAACAATGGCTATAAAAATAATACGGCCGATTTTCTTTCGTGCTTCTATATGCTCTCCTTTCACCTTTGATTCTGTTTGATGTTTATAAACAAGATGCTGGACCTCCGTTATTTGTCGCTCATGATAAAACGAATCTTGCCATTGGACATGTTCATCTAAATAATAATATGCTTTCTCATAATTTCCTTGTTCTGCCTCTAAATCGGCCAAAGACCAATATGCTATCCTCTTATCGTCTAATAACAATAAACTTTTCTCCAAATAATAACATGCAGAATCATATTGTTTTTTATCCAAATATAAATCTCCTAAATTATGACAATAACGTCCATAGTTTAGATCATCCAATGATGCTCTACAAACTACTAATTGTGCATAAAACAAAGCTGAATCTGCTTCCCCAAAATCCCCATAACGCATGCTCAAATCATACCAAGCAGTAATTATCATATTTGTATCTTTTGCCAATAGGGCATAATCGCTCACTTTCTGTTGATAGAAAATGGCCGAATCTTTCATCTCTCGTTGAGCATATACAAAACTAAAGTTATTATAATCAATAGCAGTGTCCCGTGCATTCAAAGAATATTGCAATGATTGTCCTAACACTTCCAACGCCTTATCATATAACATACAATTCCCATACCATAGCCCCAACGAGCTATAAATCAAACGCCGACAAATTGTATCTTTCGGAAAATCCTGCAACACTTCCAATGCTTCGAGGCTATGCTCTATCGCAGACTTTTCGTCATCCATTTGCTCCAGCAGCCTGCCTTTGTAGAGCAAAGCCCACGCACGCTCATAATCCCTCTGACTATAATAATCGAGCGCAAAGTTCAACAACGTATCGCAGGGCAGCAACGGAAGTTCCAGCTTATCCGTAGCTGACGCCAGCAGGATGGCATAGTATGCCCTGTCTGCCTTTGGCAGGCGTTTGACTGCCGGCAAGCTTTTCAAAAGAATCATGGCACTGTCCGGCTGCCGGGCTTTCAGCAATGAGTCTGCCCGATGAAGCACAGGATGCGACGAACGATGGTCGCACGCAAACAGGCAGACAGCCAGCAGACACAACAGATTCAGACGTAAGATGAATGCACGCATAAGTCCCGTTTATTTCCCTTCGTTTTCGTGTTCGTGATGATGATGGCATTTCAATACCCGGTGTGGCAGGTTGCCGTGTCCCAACAGGTCGATGGGGCAACCGAAGTGTTCTTCCAACCATTCGGCAGGCACTTCCGTATCGGGGTGATAGTCCAGCGTCTCGTTCACGCAGGCAATGGTCTTTACGTTTTGCAGCACGGTGCCTATGTCGTGGCTCACCAGGATGATGGCTCTCTCTTTGTTTATCTCCTCCAACAAAGAATAGAGTTTGGCCTCAAACTTCTTGTCGATATATGTGTTCGGTTCGTCCAGAATCACCACTTCGGGATTGGACACAAGGGCACGCCCCAACAAAGCGCGTTGCAACTGTCCGCCGCTCAGCTCGCCTATCGCACGCTTCTCCATGCCTTCCAGCCCCATGCGGGCTATGATGCTGCGCACCTGCTCATGCTGTCCGGCGCTGTAACGGCGGAACAAAGACTTCTCCTTACTCAGTCCGGACAGCACCACCTCATATACCGAAATGGGGAATTTCTTGTCTATGCTGCTGTATTGGGGCAGATAACCCATGTTTATGCCGGGCGTTTCCTTCCCTTCCTTATAATAACGGATGATGCCTGAAGAAGGGTTCAGCAATCCTAAGATGGTCTTGATGAGGGTGGTCTTCCCTCCCCCGTTGGGGCCTATCACCCCTAAGAAGTCGCGTTCATATACCGTCAGGTTGATATGATTCAACACGGTCTTTTCGTCGTAGGAGACACAGATGTCTTCCAGTCGTATGATGGGATTGGTGGTCATCGGGCTAAAGCTTTTGCTACGTTTATCATTTCTTCCTGCCACTCGTAACTCAATGGGTTGATGGGCGTAACGCTCACTCCCAACTCGTCGGCTATCAATCGGGCGTTGCGCGTATCAAACTCCTGCTGCACGAAGATGGTGCGTGCCCCCTCGCGGCGGCAGGTCTCTATCAGTTCTTTCAGGTGTGCCGGCGAGGGTTCCTTGCCTCCTTCCTCGATGCTGATTTGCCGAAGGCCGTAGTCGCGTGCAAAGTAGCTGAGCGCCGGATGGTAGATGAGGAAAGTGCTGTCGGCATGTTGCAGCAACTGACTTACTTCGGTATCGGTTCGGGCTATCACCTGCTGCATGCTGTCGCGGCGTGCCTTGTAATAGGGGGCATTGTCGGCATCCAGTTCACACAGGGCGACACAGATGTTGTCGGTTATGACCGTGGCATTGCGGGCGGAGTTCCAGATGTGAGGCTCTATGCCTCCTTCGTGCCGATGGTCTCCGTGGTCGTGGCCGGCCTCGCGGATAGGGTCTATGCCTTTCGACGTATCAAATACCTTCAGGTGTGGGGAGTTGGCCACGAGTTTGTCCATCCATGCCTGCTCGAAGCCTATATAGCCGATGCGCAGGTAGGCCGTACTCTTGTCCAGCGAAACTAATTGTTGGGGCGTGGGGTCGTAGGTCTCCGGACTGCTGCCTTTGGGCACCATGCTCACCACCCGGAAATTATCTCCGGCAATGGCTTCAGTGAAGTAGCGGAGAGGCTCCAACGTGACAGTCAACACAGGGGTATCGGTTGCCTGCTTGGAAGCAGGCGTACAGGCCGACAGGCAAAGCAAGGATATAAAAAAGATAATTTGCTTCATAACGTACGATTTTTAGAGGTACAAACATACTGCTTTTGGCACATAATTCCAAATCAGACAGGTTCCAAAAAAAAGGAATTGTCTTATACTGATATAGGTAGACACATTTATAACGAATTAAATGTGTACCA
>JAUNIV010000331.1 GCA_030523385.1 Bacteroidales bacterium
CGTAAGTAAATCCGTTGATACGAGAGATGATCATGGCAGCGTCTTTACCCAGACCATTCAGGATGCAACGCAAGGGGTTCTTACGAACCTTGTTTGCCATTTCGGCAATCTTGATAGCGCCTTCGGCAGCAGCGAATGATTCGTGACCAGCCAAGAAAGCAAAGCACTGAGTTTCTTCGCGGAGCAGACGGGCAGCCAGGTTTCCGTGACCCAAACCTACCTTACGGTCGTCGGCTACAGAACCGGGGATACAGAATGCCTGCAGACCGATACCAATAGCTTCGGCAGCATCGGCAGCATTCTTGCAGCCTTTCTTCAATGCGATGGCAGTACCTACTACGTAAGCCCACTTAGCATTTTCAAAACAAATCTTCTGAGTTTCTTCACAAGTCATGTAAGGATCCAATCCTGCCTTTTCGCAGATTTCATTGGCTTCTTCGATAGAAGAGATACCGTTTTCGTTCAATGCAGCAAGGATCTGCTTGATGCGGCGGTCTTGACTTTCAAATTTTACTTCTCTAATCATATTATGGGTCCTCCTTATTCTTTACGTGGGTCAATAGATTTAACAATTCCCTGTTCCGGTTTCGTACGTCCGTATGTACCGGTTACGCTCTTCAATGCTTCGTCGGCAGGAACACCCTTCTTGATAGCATCCATGAACTTGCCCATGTGAACAAATTCGTATCCGCACACCTGATCGTCCTTGTCCAGGAACATCTTGGTGATGTAGCCTTCTGTCAGTTGCAGGTAGCGAGTACCTTTAACTTTTGTTCCATACAGTGTACCAGTCTGGCTGATGAGACCTTTACCCAAGTCTTCCAGTCCGGCACCTACAATCAGACCACCTTCAGAGAAAGCAGACTGTGTACGTCCGTAAACGATTTGCAGGAACAGTTCGCGCATAGCTGTATTGATGGCATCGCAAACCAAGTCTGTGTTCAGAGCTTCGAGGATAGTCTTACCCGGCAGGATTTCAGAAGCCATAGCAGCCGAGTGGGTCATACCGGAGCAACCGATAGTTTCAACCAGACATTCTTCGATTACACCTTCTTTTACGTTCAGTGACAGCTTGCAGGCACCTTGCTGCGGAGCACACCAACCGATGCCGTGTGAGAAACCTGAAATGTCTTTGATCTCTTTTGCCTGTACCCACTTGCCTTCTTCAGGAATCGGGGCCGGTCCGTGATTGGGACCTTTGGCAACACAACACATGTTTTCTACTTCGTGTGAATAAGTCATATTCTTTACGTTTTTAGTAATAAAAATAAATGCTTCGTAACCACAAGAAAAAGGCTCATTGCCTTTTCGCCTACAAAGTTAGTCGTTTTATTCTTTTCTGCAACTTACGGACTGTGACTTTTTTACTTTTCCTGAAATAAATTTCTTCATAGATATTGTTTTGCCAACCGGAGTTGCCAAAATGTTTTTTCTTTTCACCGAAACCTTTATCTTTGTATCAGTTAATCATTATTGAAACGAAAAATGGAAATGACAAGTATAAAGATAACAGATGAGGCTTTGCGCCAAGGAGCGTCACAGGGGATGGACGGTTTCCTGAAAGTGTTTATAGACAAATATCTGGAGGTGACGGGTGGAGTGATCAATGCTGAGACCATGCCGTTGCTCAACGGTTGCCAACATTCGCTGTTGGGGTATCATTTCTTTCGTGAAGAAGTGAATGAGGGTGGTTTCGTGCAACTCATACAGAACGGTTACGGACCTTACATCTTCGACAATCCTTTTGCCAAAGCCATGCGCATCTTCGGTGCCAAAGAATTTTCCAAATTGGTTTATGCGGCCAAAAAGATATACGATGCCCATCGGGCCGACCTGGAAGCGGAGCGCGACGACGATGCTTTCATGGCGATGTATGAGCAATACGAGGCATTCGATGATTTGGAAGAAGAGTTCATGGATATGGAAGAGCACGTCACTGCCAGTTTGGCGCAGTATGTGGACGAGCATCTGGAGGACTTTGCCGAAGTCGTGAAAGATTAAATCTAAAAAAGAAGAGGACATGCCCGCTATTTGCAGACATGTCCTTTCTTTTTATATCAGTATTCTAAAAGAGTTTCTGATATTATTCGCCCCAGTTCATGGCAGCCATGCGCTTGTAAGAGGCATAACGCTTCTTAGCCATTTCTTCGCAGGCGGCAAACAGGTCGGCAGCTTCGGCAGGATATTGCTTCATTACGGATGCGAAACGTACTTCGCCCTTCAGATAATCCTGGAATCCTTCCCAGTTCGGTTCTTTGGAATCCAAAGCGAACGGGTTCTTTCCTTCTGCTTCCAAAGCCGGGTTGTAACGCCACAGATGCCAGTAACCGCATTCTACAGCTTTAGCTTCTTCAGCCTGAGACTTACCCATACCGGCCTTCAAACCGTGGTTGATACACGGAGCGTATGCGATAACCAATGACGGTCCGGGATATGCTTCGGCTTCGCGGATAGCCTTCAGGGTCTGTGCCTGGTCGGCTCCCATTGCAATCTGTGCTACATATACATAGCCGTATGTAGTGGCTATCATACCCAAGTCTTTCTTGCGTACGCGCTTACCGGATGCAGCAAACTTAGCGATGGCACCCAGCGGAGTAGCCTTAGAAGACTGACCACCGGTGTTGGAGTAAACTTCGGTATCCAATACGAGGATGTTTACGTCTTCGCCAGAAGCGATTACGTGATCCAAACCACCGTAACCTATATCGTAAGAAGCACCGTCACCACCGATAATCCACTGGCTCTTCTTCACCAGGTAATCCTTGAACTCAGCGATGGTAGCGCAAGCGGGACATTTGTCTTTGGCAGCTTCTACCAGCGGGATGATCTTTTCGGCAGCAGCCTTGCTCTTGTCAGCATCGTTCTTGCCGTCAATCCATTCCTGGAATGCTTCCTTGTATTCTGCCGGAGTACCTTCGGCTGCAATGGCTGTCTGCATGGCAGCTTCTATGCGGGCACGCAGCTTCTTGTCTGCCAATACCATACCCAAACCAAATTCGCAGAAGTCCTCGAACAATGAGTTTGCCCAAGCAGGACCCTGTCCTTTTTCGTTGGTAGTATAAGGAGTAGAAGGAACAGAACCGGAGTA
>JAUNIV010000332.1 GCA_030523385.1 Bacteroidales bacterium
GGCAGCGATTCGTCAGTCAGTGGCAGTGATTAAGTTTTGGATACAGCTTTGGGAAAGTTTGCGTCCGGTCGGTAATAAGTTTGTTGGTATATGAATACCGTTTAGAAGTCGGCTTCTTTTTCTACGCATATCTGCCGTCCGGTAATGGGGTGAGTGAATACCAGCCGACAGGCGTGCAGGTAAAGCCTTTCAGACTTCTGCCCGTAAAGCTCATCGCCCCTGATGGGGCAGTGCAGTCCTTCGATGTGGGCAGCATGTACACGCAGTTGGTGGGTGCGTCCGGTGAGCGGATAAAAGGCGATGCGGGTCGTTGTGTCGGTCTGTTCCAACACTTGATACTGCGTGACGGCAGGTTTGCCGTGCTCCGGGTCCACCACCTGTCGAGGCCTGTCAAGCGGGTCGGGGCGGAGAGGGAGACTGATGATGCCTTCCTGTCGTTCGGTCTTCCCATCCAGCAGAGCGATGTAGCGTTTCTTGATGGTGCGGTTCTTAAACTGTGCCTGCAAGTGTTGGTGCACTTCTTTGGTCTTTGCGATGAGCAGCAGGCCGGAGGTGGCCATGTCCAGCCGATGCACCACGAGCGGTCCGGTGGCCTGAGGATAGGCACGACGTATGCATTCATATACCGAACTCACATTCTCTTTCCCCGGCACGGAAAGCATGCCGGCGGGTTTGTTCACCACCATCAGCCACTCGTCTTCATACACAATGTCCAATGCCGTATCGTGATGCCGGTCTTCACACAGCGGATTCTCTTCTACATCCAGCCCCACCAGCATGTGTTTCAGTATCGGTTCGCACTTGCCCTTGCAGGCGGGGTAGTAATAACCGTGATGCCTTACTTCCGTTTTGGGTGAGTTGCCCCACCAAAACTCTGCCATGGCTATCGGCTTCAGATGATTCAAGTAGGCATATTGCAGCAATTTGGGTGCGGCACACTCTCCGGCTCCGGCAGGCGGCGTCTTTTGTGCGGTTTGGGCAAACAGGGTGCATAAGTCTTTGGCCTCTCCACGCGCATTCAGCATGCGGAATTGTCCGAACAGCTTTTGCTGCAAGGCGGCAGAGCGTCTTTTCCGTTCGCTTTTCAAGGCTTCTATGTGATGGTTTAGCGCATCGAGTTGTGCCTGCAGGCGTTCCGTCTGTTCCTTCTGCGAGCGTTCCAGCCGTTTCAGTTCCGCTTTCTGAAACTGGCTTTCGCGTATCATGGCTGCCAGTTCGGCGGCATCGGGCGTCCCGTTTCTTCGTCGTTCCTCCCGGGCTTCGCGTGCTGCCCTTGCGGCTTGTTTGGCTTCGCGCAACTCTTTGTCGAAGCGTTCGCCGATGGCTTTCAGCTGTTGAGTCAGATGTCGGTATTCTTCGCTTCCCTGCATGGATTGGATGCGCCTGTTGATGCCGGATATCTCTTCTTCTTCCTTCTTGAAGAAACCTTGCGGTTGCAACAGGTCATACACCGGAGGAACAAAGAACGGATGTATGTTCTTTCCGGCCAGAATACCCGAAAAAGCTGCCAGGTAGCCAACTTCTCCACGTTCGGTCTGTACCACCAATACTCCGAACATCTTTCCTTGTTGCCATTCGTCCTTCCACGCTTCCTGTGCCGACAGGTATGCCTGTACTTCGGCAGCAGCCATGATACAGAGGGGATGGGGTGTGTAGTGAAAAGGGTAGGTGAATTGGCGTGGCAACGGGATGTGGGCTATGGAACTTTTAAAAAAATGTATCATGTTTCTGTCTGAATTAATATTATATGTAGGAAAACTTGTCCTTTTATTATCTTTTTTGTGGAATAAGATGCAAATATAGGATTATTTTTTCTTACTTTTGTACGTCATTAAATATATTATACTGTTTTGTCATTGGTAGCGAAGCGAAGAATCTGTCAAATAGCGTAGCCTCATTCGGGTTCAGACAGATTCTTCGTTACTTCGTTCCTTTAGTTGACAGATGATTAGCTTTTGAATGACCGAATAGTTATCATAAAAATAAGGAAAAAATAATGGATAAAGTAGTTATTAACTCGTACGAGGATTTTGAGAAATGGGTAGGGAAGCAATTGGGTGTTTCCGATTATCTGGAAGTGCCGCAGGAGCGCATTAATCTTTTTGCCGATGCCACATTGGACCATCAGTGGATTCATGTGGATACGGAGCGTGCCAAAACAGACAGTCCCTATCACAGCACTATCGTGCATGGCTATCTCACGCTTTCTTTGCTTCCGCACTTGTGGAACCAGATTATAGAGGTAAACAACCTGAAGATGATGATTAACTATGGCATGGACAAGATGAAGTTCGGCCAGGCAGTATTGTCAGGACAGAGCATCCGTCTGGTGGCTTATCTTCAGTCTTTGCAGAATCTGCGTGGCGTGGCCAAAGCAGAGATTAAGTTTGCGATTGAAATCAAGGACCAGCCGAAGAAAGCACTGGAAGGAGTGGCTATCTTCCTTTACTATTTCAATAATTGATTAGAATATCAGATTGTCATTCAGAGCGAAGCGAAGAATCTTGAATACATTTGCTTATGGTATCAGATTCTTCGTCACTTCGTTCCTCTGAATGACAATTATTATTTTGATACACTCGCTTACTTTTCTTCTTGCCATACTTCTTAGCCTTTTCCCAGGCTGCTTTCCGTGCCTCGTATTGCTCGTATTGTTTTTCTAAATAATTGTCTGCCATTGTTGTGGGGAGGATTATCGGTTTTTATTTGAAAGTAATCTTTTTGTTCGCCATAAAGTTCATGGCACCATAGATGACTATGCCTATGAATTGGGCGATGTATTCATTCATGTCCAGCATCTCTACCATGAAGACGAGACACAGAAATTGGGCGGTATATGCCATGCAGAATGCCGTACAGAAAAGCATGATTTGCCGCCAAAGGCCGGTGCGATGATGCTTTGAGGGGAAAATCCAGTATCTGCACCACACGAAGTTGTGTGTCTGAGCGATGAGGTATGCCACGATGTTTGCCACGATGTAATCGCCACGAAACGACAAGTGGGCCATCATCAGCCAGAAGACAGCCATCGTAATCAGGTAGTTCAGAGTACCTATGAGGGCAAAACGCATC
>JAUNIV010000333.1 GCA_030523385.1 Bacteroidales bacterium
AGCAGTATCAGAACCAGGGATTAAGTCTCCCCGATTTGATAAACGAAGGTAACTTGGGATTGATCAAAGCTGCCGAAAAGTTTGATGAAACCCGAGGATTCAAGTTTATCAGTTACGCCGTGTGGTGGATTCGCCAGTCTATTCTCCAAGCATTGGCCGAACAATCGCGTATCGTGCGTTTGCCGCTCAACCAGGTAGGCTCGCTGAACAAAATCAGCAAGGCTTTCTCTAAGTTCGAGCAGGAAAACGAGCGTCGCCCTTCTCCGGAAGAACTGGCCGATGAGTTGGAAATACCTGTCGATAAAATCTCGGATACACTGAAAGTGTCTGGCCGCCACATATCTGTAGATGCTCCTTTTGTGGAAGGAGAGGACAACAGCTTGCTGGATGTGCTTGTCAATGACGATTCGCCCATGGCAGACCGCTCTTTGGTTAATGAATCACTTTCGAGGGAAATTGATAGAGCACTCTCTACGCTGACCGAAAGAGAAAAGGAAATTATCCAGATGTTTTTCGGTATAAATCATCAGGAGATGACGTTGGAAGAAATCGGCGACAGATTCGGACTCACACGTGAGCGCGTACGCCAGATTAAGGAGAAAGCCATAAGAAGATTAAGACAAAATTCGCGTAGCAAGTTGCTCAAGTCTTATTTAGGGTAAGGTAAATTCGGTTTCCGAAAAAAAGAAAACAGGGCGCAAGCAGGAAAGCAAACAGCTTTCGGCTTGCGCTTTTGTCTTTTATGGCAGCAGAATAATGTTAATTTATCTGTTCCTTTTTTGTATTTGCCCGCAAATGACTACTTTTGCCCCTCAGTAATATAATAAATAGGTAGAGTATATGAAAATCATAAAGACACTGTGTGCTTTGTTTGTGGTGCTGATGACATGTTCGGCATTCTCGTTGAAGGGAAAAAAGGATAAACCTGTATATATCGTGGGCGTTTCTGCATCGTTTACGGACTCTTTGGTGTATTTCACCGAGATACAACTGTTGGACAGCGTGTATCTGGACAAGAACAAGATGTTGCCCGAACGCTCGCATTACAGTTATCAGCTGAAAAACTATCTGGAGAACGAGGAAGGACTGGCAGACCGCACTTGCTTTGTCTATTTCTCCAACAAGAAAAGAGCTCTGCAGAAAGAGATGAGTAAGTTGAAAACAAAGTATCAGAAGGGAAACACATTGCTGATACGCGAAGTAAACCCGAATGCTTTCCGCTTTACGAAACCGGAAGAAACAGAATAAACGGGTTATGAAAAAGATATTATTATTACTCACATTGGCCTTTACGCTCTTTTCGTGCGGAAAGGATGATGATCCGGATGTCCCGCAAGTGAATCAAGGGAGAACCGTACTGGCTTTCCTTTGGGCGGACAATGACTTGAATGATGTGTTGCGGAGTAATATCCGCTACATGATTTCCGGCTTGCAGAACATGACGAAGCCTGCCGCACTGGTGGTCTATTGGGACGGCAAGGCATCTGATAACAACTGGCCTGAACCGACCATCGTCAAGTACGTCACCGATGGCAAAGGAAACATCAACGGTCATTCCAAAGAAGAAGTCTCTTCGCTGATTACCAGTGCTTCGTCTTCCGTGTATGATTATATAGGAATCGGTACGGTGGAGAAGACATATCCTTCTCAAATATCGACAGAGAAGAGTGTTATGCGCACGGTCATAGCCGATATGATTGGTTGTTACCAGTCCGAAAGTTACGGCATCGTGTTCGGTTCGCACGGTTCGGGATGGCTGCCTACCATAACGGGACGTTCCATCGGTGTGGATGGAGCCAATGCAAACACAGCACTGATTCCCGAACTGGCACAAGCCTTGCAGGAAGCCAATCCGCAGAAGTTTGATTTCGTGTTGTTCGATGCCTGCATGATGGGAAGTGCCGAAGTGTACTACGAACTGAGAAATGCCACGAAATATTGCGTAGCTTCCGTGCTCGATATCCCCGGCGAGGGATTTCCTTACACCAACATTCTTCCTTATTTATATCAGAGCGATTTGACCTCCGCTTTGAAGTCGGTTTGTGATATTTACGTCGACTACTATAATCGTGTGTATTGGGGCACGGCGTCTTTGGTAGATTGCAGCAAGATGGAAGATTTGGCCGCTATCACGAAGGAAGTGCTTCTGTCGTATCAAGACAATATGAGAGACGTAGATGTGGAAACATTGCAGGAATATGGTCGGGAGCGGGGATTCAATACAAACTTTGTGGGCAATGCCTACGACATGGTTCAGTACATAGAAATCCTGTGCGGAGGCGAAGTTCCTGCCGATTTCACTTCGGTTTTCAACCAGACGGTTCTTTATACGAACTACACGCCGGTGGTAGGCTCTTACTGCGATTATTATCAGATAGACGGTGATAACTATTGCGGCATGGGCATGTACATCCCCAATGCACTGACCGATACCAAACATACCTTGTGGAACAACTATTTCAAATCATCCATTGCTTGGTACCGGGCAGCCGGCTGGGCAGACACCGAATCTATTTGGGGGAATTGAAAGAAAACTCCGCCAACTGCTTTTGGTTGGAACCTGAAAAATAAACATAACGGATGGAGGTGCCGTATTTGCGGTATTCCTCCATTTCTATTGAATTATCCACAGCTTCTTGCAAGGCTTGCTTGAAGGTGTCATAATAGGCACTCATGTAGGCGGCATCGTCCAACTCTCCGCTCACACTATAGAAATAACTCATTACATTATTCTTCTCATCGTAATTCGTGCTGTCCAGCCGGATGGTTTCACTCATCCGCTGGGGGCATGATTGATTGATGCTCCGTGCCATTTGGCTGAATTTTTGTGCCTGCCTGTTGTGCCCGCTTTGGCATCCCCATAGAGCCATCAGCCCGAAGGTGGCAAAAACGATTGTTGCTTTTCTCATCATAAGTCGGTATTTTGAGGCGAAAGTAAGCCATATATACGAACAATGCAAATGGATTTTTGTTTTTTATTTGTATGTTTGTGTCCAACAAAAGAAGATAGAACATGTCACATCTGATAGACGAACTGAAAAACAAGAACCACAAACGCTATTT
>JAUNIV010000334.1 GCA_030523385.1 Bacteroidales bacterium
TACTTCGGCAGCTTTTTCTTCATCGCCATGAAGATAACAGTATGCTAAATTAATGATTGTCGCTACCTCCGCCCAATGCTTGATAGAGATTGATAACTCCCTGTATCTCGGTGACACGGTTGGCCACTTGCGACAATTGTGCATTGAGCAAGGTCTGTTGTGCCGTCAAGACTTCCAGGTAAGTCGTATTTCCATGTTGCATCAGTAAGGAGGTGCTTTCTAATGCTCTATGTAAAGATATGATTTGTTTGTCGTAATAATCGGACTTGTCGCGGGCTGTCTGTACCTGCACCAAAGCCTCGTTTACTTCAGTACCCGCATTGAGCAAGGTTTGCTGGAAAGACAGACGGGCTTCTTCCTGCTGTGCCTTTGCAATCTTCAGACGGGCAATGTTAGTACCCTTGTTGAACAGAGGCTGCGTGAGGGAAGCCACGGCCGTTGCCACAAACTTAGCCGGATTGATAATCATGCTTCCTGCCGAATTGGTCCATCCGGCACTTCCGCTCAACACGATGGAAGGATAGAAAGCCGAACGGGCAGCATTGGTGCTATAGAAAGCGGCTTCCAACGAACGTTCTGCACTACGTACATCGGGACGGTTGGCCAACAGTTCTACGGGGATGCCCACTGAAAGCGTATTCCCTTCCAGGCTATAAGGACGAACCCATGAGCCGGAAGCATCCGTCACCAACGAACCGCGCTGCAAGGCATGGGGAGTTTCCGCCAAAATCAGCGAGAGGCTGTTTTCTACCTGATTGATTTGTTCTTTCAGGCTGAGCACGGAGGTACAGATGGTGTAGTAGGTAGCCTCCATCTGCGAAACGGCAGCTTCATTGGCCATGCCGGCATCCATCAAGGCGCGGGTGGCATCTACGGTTTCTTTCCATGACTGTTCCGTTTGCTGTGAGATAGCCAACTGGGCATCGAGCATCAACAGCGTATAATAGGCATTGGCTATGCCTGCCACCAGTTGTGTCTGCACGGCTTGCTTATAATCCCGGCTTTGCTCCAGCAATGCTTTGGCCTGACGCTTGGCATTGCGAATGCTGCCGAAGATGTCTATCGCCCAACTGGCAGTAACGGGCAGCGAGTAGGCCTGCGTAGCCTTGGCTTTGTCGAAGCTGCTCACGGTTCCTTGCGGAGCGAGGGCAAACGAAGGCAGGTAGGCCAGCTTGGCGGAAAGCAAAGTGGCTTCGGCTTCCTTCACGCGCCACTGGGCAGCCTGCAGGTCGGTATTGTTTTGCAAACCTTGTTCGATCAATGCCTGCAACTGCGGGTCGGTGAATATTTCACGCCAATCCAGCGAAGCAATGTTGGACAGCGTATCGGCAGCAACCACCTCTTCGCCATAAAGTCCTTCGGGCACCTCAGTGGCGGGATGATATTTGGAGTAGATACCGCAGCCGCTCAACATCAGAGCGGCCATTGCGGACAATAGGATTTGTTTTTTCATCGTTTATTCTGTTTTTCTTTATTTCTTTTTATCTTCCAGATGCTTTCTGCGGTCTTCGGCGGCTTCTATGGATTCTTCCTGTATCTGCCAGTCCTTAGAAGGTTCAAACTGAATGTGACGAACTCTTTCCTGCAAGCTTTGGAACACAATGAACAAGGTTGGTACCAGGAAGAGCAATGCCAGTGTACCTACCAACATACCACCTACGGCACCCGTACCCAAAGAGCGGTTACCATTGGCACCCACACCCGTAGCCACTACCAGCGGCAACAGACCGAACACCATCGTACCGGCTGTCATCAGGATAGGACGCAGACGGGCCTTGGCAGCACTCACGGCAGCCGAAGTCAGGCTCATGCCTGCCTTGCGACGCTCGGCGGCATACTCGGTGAGCAGAATGGCCGTCTTGGCCAACAGACCTATCAACATAATCAATCCCGTCTGAAGATAGATGTTGTTCTCCAATCCCATGACCTTGGCAAAGAGGAACGAACCCATCAGTCCGCACGGCACAGACAGCAACACGGCAAACGGAATGAGGAAGCTCTCATACAAGGCACTCAGGATAAGGTAAATCATGAGCAGACAGATACCGAAGATGATTCCCGTCGTACCGCTCTGCTGACTTTCCTCACGCGTGATACCTCCAAAGTCGTAACCATAGCCTTTAGGCAGATTGCTATCGGCTACTTCGCGAACGGCATTGATGGCGTCACCCGTACTGTATCCGTCGGCAGGAGCCACACTCACGGCAATGGAGTTGTACATATTGAAACGGGAAAGGGTTTCTGCTCCGTACACACGTGTCAGCGTGACAAACTGGCTCAGCGGAGCCATCTCGCCATTGGCCATGCGTACAAAGGTGTTATCCAACGAAGCCTCATCCAGACGATACTTCGGATCGGCCTGAAGCATTACCTTATAAATCTTAGAGAACCGGTTGAAGTCGGATACATACTGACCGCCGTAGTAACCAGACAGTGTGGCCAGCACGGCATTCGGCGTAATGCCGGCACGCTTACACTTCGCCGCATCCACATCTACCATCCATTGCGGATAGTTGATGGCAAAAGACGAATAGGCCATAGCCACCTCGGGACGTTGGTTCAGCGCACCCAAATATTGCTGTGTATAGTTGAAGAACTGCGTCAGGTCGCCTCCCGTCTTGTCCTGCATGTTCAGGTCGAGGGAGTTACCCATACCGTAACCGGGAATCATACCCGGAGCCATGGCAAAGACTACGGCATCCTTCACATCGGCTGTACGGGCATATACCTGTCCGATGACTGCCGATACTTGGTCGGCTTTCGACTTACGTTCGTCCCAATCTTTCAGACGGAGGATGAACATACCGGCCGAATTACCCTGACCGCCAATCAAACCATAACCGGCTGTGCGGGAGAGGTCGCGAAGCTGCGGAATGCCTGCCAGACGTTCGTTCAGTTTTTCCATCACCTTGTTTGTGGTGGCCAGTGAGCAACCTGCCGGGGTAGTGACATTCACCAACACAACGCCTTGGTCTTCTTCGGGCACCAAACTGGTCTTCGTGGTATTCATCAGCACTACCAGCAAAGCGATGGAAGCCACGAGCAATGACCAC
>JAUNIV010000335.1 GCA_030523385.1 Bacteroidales bacterium
CCGTCAAAACGGACATTGCCGGTACCAAGAAACTCTCCGGGGCCTTCACCCCGATGACCGAAGGAAGACAAATAGCTGAAATCGGGATAAGTAAAGACATGGAAATAATAGTCGGGATTGTGCAGGTCGAGCATTACGGCACGGTCGCCTGCCACCCTGATACGATAGGCATAACGAAAGAGCGCAGTATCCAAAGGAATAACCTCACCCTTCAAAATTTCTGTTTCTGTTACATTTACAACCTCTTCACTCTCTGTCTGTTTGGGACGGTTGTTGCCTCCACATGCCACCATCAAGGGCAGCAAAAAGAACAAGAATAATTTCGTTTTCATTGTTTTTATCAATTAGTTAATTTATTGTTTTGTTTTCTCTTGAGATTTGCCCGACAACAGTTCCCGGGCTTTTTGCCTCATCTGCCTTACGGCGGTGGATTGCACTTTCGGTTCTTTCTCCAGCACCGTCTGCACCATCTGCTCCAGCTTCTCCCGATTATAAAATCCGGATTCGGCATATAGGTTGGCCAACAGGAAATAAGGATAGATACGCCCCGGAAGCCGATGCACCGAACGCAGCAACCAGTGTTCCGCACTTTCGTAACGCCCCAGTTCCTGCTCGTTCTTACCGATGATGTTCAGTATCATGGGGTCACTGCTCACCCACAAGGCTCTTTTCAATACTTCCGTCGATTCTTCCGTGCGATGGCACTTATGCAACGCATGTCCGTACTCAAACAGGAAGCGGGCACTCCACTCCATATCCTCCGCCAACGAGGAATAACACGTTGCAGCGCGGGCGTATGCCCCCGACTGGTAAAGCATCCGGCATTTGCTCCATTCGCGGCATGCCTCCACCCGACGGTGTGACACACCATGCTGACGATAACAAGCAGCACAACCAGCCACCAGCAACATGGCCATGCCCACACGGACACCCCTGCTCCACGCAGGCAGGCTGCACCAGGCACATCCCGACGCCAACAGGAACAGAGCCGCCACGAAAGCCGGAAACTGCAACGGATAGGACGAAAAGGCAAAGACCAACAGCGAAACCCATGCACCACACAAACCATATTCCCGGTGCCGATGACCGGCATACAGACATCCGCCCACTCCCAACAGACATACCGCTAACACCGGAATCCCCCAAGCCAATGCCACCTGCAAGTATTCATTGAACACATATTCTGGACTGCCCGCCACATGCTCTTCCACCTCCGTATAACCTCCCGAAACAAAATACTCCTCCTGTGCCTGCCCGTATGCACCGGGCACCTTACTCCACCCATAGCCCGAAAGCGGACGTTCGGCTACGGCATGGGCGGCAATCTTCCACATAAACAAACGCCCGTCGGCCGAATCTTTCTTCCATCGGTAAAGCCCTGCCGAACCGATAACACCTGCCACCAGAAGCAACCATCCGTAACGCTTGATGAACCCGACGGCCCGGCTGCGAAAATGCACAAGACACAAATAACCCGAAGCAAGCAATGCGGCCGCCCAAGCCGAACGGCTCATGCCTGCGGGCAACACACAAAGAATGGCAAACAGAACCAGCAACGATATATAATAAGGTATAGTTTTCTTTCCTCCTCTCCGCTTCAGGCACTCGTGCAAACAAAGAGGAAACACCAAGGCAAGGAAACCCGAATAAGGACCGGGATTATAGAAAGTCCCCGTCAAAGCATAGAGCGAATGTCGGGAAGCCGAAAAGCCATACACTTGGCAAAGCCCCAATACAGCCTCCGAAGCCCCATACAGGATAAGCAGCCAGGTTACCACCTGCGGATAATGCACCAGCCTCTTAGGAAAGAAACCTATCCACACCGCCATAGCCGCCAATGCCCACTGGCCAAAGGCATACATCCACTGCCACTGAATCGCCAAATCCAATTCTGTCATATCACTGTCATTCTATCTTTTTCATTACACGTTCTCAATGTATATCTCCCGTATGCCGGTCTTTTGCCTTCCATATCCTGACAGCTTTCCCTACAATGTATTCTTCGGGCAACAGTCCCCAGTAGCGCGAGTCCTGTGAGTTGAAGCAATTGTCGCCTCCCATGAAGTAATAGTTCTTTGTAAACACATACTCCCCTATCCGCCTGCCGTCCAGATAAACCCCGTCTTCCTGTTCCGTCAGTTTCTTTCGCTGCTCCCATTCTATCAGCCGACGGTAAAGCACGAAATGCAGATGGTTCATCTTCACGGTGTCACCCTGCGAAGGCACATACAGCGGTCCGAATTCCTGTATGTTCCAGTCCACGATGCTGTCAAACGGATAAGCTCGATAGCAGCCGTTCCGTTCCATCTGCTCCACATTGTATTTGCTTTTCAGGTAGCGCGACAGCTGCCTTTGCGATTCCGCATGACCCGTTTTCCCGATGTGTCCGTTCACCCTGTAGTGCGCATCCCTTATCTCCACCGTGTCGCCCGGCACCCCGATGCACCGCTTCACGTAGTAAAGCATCACATGAAAGCCAATGCTGTCCCACCGTTCGGGATAAGGGAAATTGAATACCAACACCTCGTTGCGACGGAACTCCCCCATCCCTTTCAGCCGGCGGATTTCAAGCGGTTTGTGGTCTATGGCATCATTCAGGCTGAACAGACGAGGACCTTTCAGCAGCTTGTTCACCAGCACATAGTCGCCGGGGCAAAGCGTGGGAACCATCGAGTCTGTAGGTATAGAAAAAGAAGCAAAGAAAAACACCTGCCCTATAATCCAGAGCGCAGCCAGGAGCAGGCATGCAGAGAAAGTATAAACCAATAAATTGAAAACGTGAGAGGTATATTTTATGAATTGTTTCTTATTTATTTCCATGGTTTCACCTTTTTACCTAAACATTTGTTCGCCATTCCTGCACTCAAAAATACGTTCATCTTTACCTCTCGTATGATTCTTTAAGTATAACAAAGAATTACGCGGTACAGAGTAATTCAACTCATACGAAGTGGCGATCTGTACTCCCAATGACTGCCAACGCCCCTGGAACCAGCAAAACAATTCATAAGAATCACCTTTCCGCACGAAATTATCCCGAT
>JAUNIV010000336.1 GCA_030523385.1 Bacteroidales bacterium
ATAAATGGTACCTCCCAATATTCCGTCTATCATGAGATCGCCGAAAGTGTGATTGGCTGCTAAGAGGAAATCGCTGTTTACACTATAACCGGTTCCTTTGGAAATAGAGAATGAACCATTCTTGTTTCCTGCATTGATTGTACCAATCGGGTTCTTGGTCTGTGTGCGGCTGGCATAAAAGTCGATACCGGTACGAGTTGAAATATTTAACCAGGGCAGAATGTCGTATTTGGCATACGCATACGTGTTCAGTTTATCATAATCGTTCTGTCGGGTACATTCATAAGCAAGGAAATAAGGGTTGTCATAATACCCACTGTAACGCCAGTTTTGCTGTTCGTTCTCTTTGCCTTTTACCCAATAGTCGCGATAGTCGCGAACGTCGTAATCGGCTCCTGTCCATACAATCAGGTTATAGATGTAACCACCGCCTCCATAGCCTGCTCCACGGTCGTTACTATAGAAACGCTTGTTCCAGATGGCTCCTCCTTCAATAGACAGATTGCCATACTTGGCATTACCCGCGATAGAATAAGTTATCTTGTTCAGTTTCTCATTGGGGTATTGTCCTTTGCTGTAAACATGGTTCAGCGAAGTGCGGAAACCGCCATTCTTGCCTTTCCAGGCAATGCTAATATTGTTATTGGTGGATAATCCCTGTTCAAGGAAATTGCGGAAATTGTTCTTTCCTTTGGAAACCAATGGCTGTTCTTCCCATTCATAAGTATAAGGATTATATTGCACGGCTGTGTGGCCTATATCCAGCTTGTCTCCCCAAACATAATCATAGGAGTCATATTTTCCACCCGTTCCCGAACTATAAGAAGACTGAGCTTCGGGGATAGCCAGATAGCCGGCATTGAACATGGTGCTGCTGTTGATAGAAATATCCAATCCTTCTTCCATGCTGCCTTTCTTGGTTGTAATCATGATTACACCCGAACCTCCGCGGGCACCATAAAGTGCAGAAGCTGTAGCACCCTTCAAAACGTCGATAGTCTCTATGTCATCAGACACAATGTCTCTCAATGAGATATTGCTGTAAGGCACACCGTCGACTACGATCAGCGGTTCTTCTCCACGCACCAATACTGTAGGAGCCGTATTGAACTCTGTGCTGTTCTTTACGTTCATACCGGCCACTTTACCGGTGAGCGATGTGGCGATATCCACGGTCTTTACCTTTGCCAAATCTTCACCTTTTACTTTCTGAACCGCATAACCCAATGCTTTTTCTTCACGCTTGATACCAAAAGCTGTGACAACAACTTCGTCCAATGCCTTGCTGTCTTCTTGCAGTGTGATATCGAAGAACTTGCGGTTTCCGACCGAGATGTTCTGTTGCACATAGCCAATGTAGGATATGACCAGTGTTGCATTGGCGGGAGCTGTCAATTCGAAACGGCCTTCGGTATCAGTGATTGTTCCGTTAATGCCATTTGTTCCGGCCGAACGGGTTTTTACTGTTACGTTAGCTCCGATAACCGGTTCTCCGTTGGCATCTTTCACAATACCGCTTATTTTATTAGATTGTTGAACCGCCTGCGCTGCTTTCACCTCTTTGGCCTTGCTCATCAGCATGGTGTTCTTTCCTTCCACAGCATAATAAATATCGGTACCTTCGAATATTTTATTCAATACCTCGGCTACCGTTTTGTTTTGGGCGTTCACTTTCACGGTGCGCTTCAGATTGACTTCGTTCACATCGTATACAAATAAATACTCTGTTTGCTTCTCGATTTCACTGATCACTTTGGCTGCTGATATATTGTTACCTACAACCGTGACTTTCATAGTTTGGGAATAAGAGTCTGAGGCAAAAGCCGTCCCGACGAATAAAAACAGACCTAAGGCAATGTACTTCATAAACCGAAATAATTGTCTGACCGGTACAATAGGTTCCTGATACGAAATATTTTTCATAATAAATTAAAATGTATTTTCAAGCTTTATATTAAGATTATAACATGTAAAAATGTCACCATACAATGGTTCTTTCATGGAGCACTGTTGTGCAATCTTTCTCTTTTTATCAGTCGTTTCTCATAGGCTTCTTCGTTTTTAATGGTTAATTAATGGTTATCACATTCGTTTCATCATCCTTGGTATAAGTAAACTTATTATTAAGTTTCAGAACTTTCAGCACATGTTCCACTCCGTCTTTTGTGCGAAATTTCCCCATATAGCGGTTTTCCAATATTGCTTTGTTGTTTACTACAATGTCCACCCCATAATAGAGTTTCAGTTTTTCTATGATATCACGGACAGTTATATTATTGAAGCAAAGCAATCCTTCGCGCCACAAGAAATAATCGGATTCTCTCACGCGTCCTTTCACCAGCTTGTTGCCTTGCAGGCTTACCATAGTATTGGGTTCCAGCTTCACGCCACAACTTGTCTGGCCAGGCATCAAGACTTCTACCTCTCCTTGCAGCAAGGATGTTTCCCAAACACTGTCAGCGGCATACGCCATAACATCGAATTCTGTGCCCAAAACTTTCACGTTGCATTTGTGGGTTTCTACCACAAACGGTTGTTCTGCATTCTTGGCTACAGCAAAATAACCCTCCCCGTCCAGCTTGACATGACGTACATCTCCTTGGAAGTTGCTTGGGAAGACCAATGTGGTCCTTGAATTTAGCCAGACCTTGGTTCCATCTGCCAGCATCAGCTCTGCTCTCTGTCCGGCAGGGACAAAAATGGATTGCAGCCGTATGTCTTCCTGTGGCTGATGTTTCTTAAACCAAAGGTATGTGCCACAAAAGACGATTGCAAACATAGCTGCCACCTTAGTGACTTCCTTGCCTATCCTACGCCATGAAAGAATCTTTTTTCCGGCCGGCTGTTTTTCCGCCTTGGGTTCGGTATGCCACAATGATATGTCATACAGTTTTCGCAGTGCCATGTATTCACGCATATTCTCAGGACTTGTTTGTATCCATTCGGTTACAAGTCTTTTTTCGGATTCTGTAGCGTTTCCTGTTATATATTTCTGCAATAATTCTGTATTCATATTTCCTGCTCTTTACTTAAAAAACGA
>JAUNIV010000337.1 GCA_030523385.1 Bacteroidales bacterium
ATTAAATTCGATGCGTTCATCATTGGTGGCAAGTTCAGCCTTATAGGATGTATCAAACAAAACGCCAAACGATGTGCCGTCTTGCCTTACTCCCATCACCCAAGGATGTGACTGATAAAGGCGTTTACCATTATCCACGCCATAAGCACCAGTATCCGTATTCCATAAAGTAATTTTCTGTCCGTTTCTCAACAGAGGTCCTGTCACTTCTCCACCTCCATAAAGGCTTGTTCCACGAGGAATATCCAGATAAGCACACGCTTTTCCATTGGAAAGATGGACAACCGGCTCCAGTTTCCAGCCGGCAGGTAAAGTTCCTTGTTCGCAAGGCTCATCCTGCAATGCAAACGAAGGCATCTGTTTCAGATCAAATCCCTGCGGAATAAATTCGGCAATGCCATTCCCCACCATTACTTTCTTTTCCATTGCCACCGTTTGAGCAGAGACCGACAGGCATCCGGTAGTCAAGCATATCATGCTTGCTAATCCTACTTTTCTAAACATCTTCATCATTTCATAAAAGTTTAAAGCAGAAAGTCATCGTAAAGGTTCAAGCACACACATGGCCTCCATCAACATACAGCCCGTAAGATGGGGAGTCAGTCCCACCGGGTCATCATCGGCAGGTACCTTTCTCCAGTATCCGGCATACAACATCGTCTTTGGATTTACTCCCTGCCCGGCCATTACCGTTGCCAGATTGGTGAGATAATCATGAAATTTCTTGCGGGTATCGTAATCCAATGCCTTCTCATTCACAAGCTTTACAAAGTAACGGAAGAATATTCCATGAAACAGACCTCCGTCGCCCGAAGGAGCATCAGAAAGTATTCCATCCTTCGACAGGCTGCCGATGACATAGTTTGACGCTAATACGGCATCGGCCAGGTATTGTTTGTCACCCGTAATCTTATACAATTCATGGGCAGCACCTAAGAAGGTTCCGACATTGTAAGTGAAAATCCACTCCTTCTGAATTTCCCCCTTTCCATTCATGTTATCATAAACAGCTCCCGTCTGGCGGTCAAACAGGTTGTTCTTCTCCCATGTATAAATCTTAATGGCTTCATTCAGATAGGCTTCCTTGACCTTTCCATCCACAAACTTCGCCGCATCATAGAAGCGATAAAGACGGGCGGCAATTAAAGCAGCTGGGCCATTGGAACAGGCATTCTTTGATTTCTCCACATCGGTCTTCCAAGTTATACCGCCAAACCAAGGTGCTTCGTCTTCGGGTCCCCACGTAGGCCAAATCCAATCGTCATACATCTGTCGGGCTTTCGCAATATATTGGGCATCTCCCGTTGCTTCGAACATGCGGATCTGTGCCAATACTATCCACTCCATATCATCTACAAAGACATTCCACCAAGGATCTTTCGGATTCATCTTGCCTGCGAAGTTAAACCGAGGTGCACCTTCCCACCACAGTGGGAAGAGTGCTTCATATTGTTTGTCGCCCGTACGCATATAGGCATCAACCAGCACATCCATGGCATGTGCCTGCGGCCAATAATGGTTAGTGGTCATATTAGAGAGGTTGCTGCCGTAATTAAAGTAATAACGGTCGGCATATCCTTCAAAGTTGGCTCCCCAGAAGTTCTTGATAAGAGCCTGCGACATCCCGTTGGCCATTTTGTTCCAATAAGCGGCATCTTTCTGTGCCAATGAAGGAACCGCCATACATACGACGAGTAAAAAAGAAAAAAAGGTTTTCATTTCAGTCTAAATCATTCAAGTTTCAAAATCAATTACCGGTTATCATTCATAGACAGCAAACTCATAGACACGGGTATCTTTACTGTCGGCTGCCTGATTAGGCTGCACCACGAGCAGACGCAGATAACGCACCTTCTCCGGTTTATCCAACGATTTGCTGACGATGTTCTTCTTGTTGCCGGTGTAAGAACTAATCGTCCGCCATTCTTCATCCGCACGATTCTTGGCCTGCAACAGGCAAGAACAAGTCACGTACGACTGGCTTTCGGAAGCGGCATTCGTCATTTTCCATGAGCTGATTTCCTTCTCACTGCCTAAATCGAAATCCACAAAAGCAGGGATGCCGGTAATGTCACACCACTTGGTATCTTCCTTTCCGTCTATCATGAAAGCCGGCTTTTCCTTCTCGTTCACATATCCCGACCATGCAACGATGTGCTCAGGCCTCAAGATATTTTCTTTTACTTCCTTTTTCTTTTCAGTCGCTTGTGTTTCGTTAGCTGTGCGGAAAAGCACAGATACGGGTGTCACTGCGGGCAAATCTTCTTTAGCAAGAGTGGCTGCAAAAAGAACGACCTCCGGACTATCGGGCAATATGATTTCCGTTGCATTGGAAGGAATGTCAATGGCAAACTTAAACATATAAGTAAATTCATACGGATGGTCACCGGCAGAAGAATGACGATGGGTTCCGATATATGCCACCTCTGCTTCGCTCATGTAACCGACAGTGTGATTGACGTGTCCCCATTGGCCTATAAAGCCTGTATAAGAAGGTACTTCGATTTCCTGCACGTTCTTCCCTACACGGAAAGCACACTTCACGCTTTGCTCCGACGTGGCCGATGCAGCCAACAGATACAAACGGTTATAAGTGTTCTTGGCAGGCAAAGCGATGGTATCACCCTCACACATCATACCGTCAAGCAATTCTTTGTTTTCCAAACGGAAAGGAACGCGGGATGCAACCAGTTCCGACGGAATCAGTTCGGCAGCGTAAGCATAGCCCGATTCAAAGTCGGCATCTCCGGCCATTTGGTTCCAACTGAAACATTTCTTGTCGAAATCCAATGCTAATTGCTTGTAGTCTTGGGCGCGCTTATTCTCCTTGTTCAATTTCACTTTATAAGTCTTGATGCTGTTCGGAGCAATAGATACTTGCAGCTGCCGACCTTGGAATGCAGCTTTGCCGATTGTCTTTTCCGTTCCGTCTGCCTCTACTGCCGAAACAATGTCGGAAGCAAAAGTCAGCGTAGCATGCTGGTCGGACTTGCCTCCTGTCTCATACACGCGAACCACATACTCG
>JAUNIV010000338.1 GCA_030523385.1 Bacteroidales bacterium
GGGCTATCTTATGTTATCCGTCACTTCCGATTTTAAACATAGGAACTTATTTGTTCCATATATCCCATGAACCGAAAGCTTGCAGCAGCAGCATCTCCAGTCCGTTTTTGGTGACAGCTCCTCTGTCGGCTCCTTTTTTCATGAAAAGAGTGGTGTTGGGATTATATAACAAATCATAGAGCAAATGGTTGGGTGTGATATATTCATAAGGAATGTTCGGATACTTGTCGGCATGCGGATACATGCCCACGGGAGTGCAGTTCACGATGACTTTATATTCGTCCATGATAGCCGGAGTCAGTTCTTCGTAAGTCAGCCTTCCTTCTCTGGCAGTACGTGATACGAACATAGTTTCAAGTCCTAACTTTTCCAATCCGTAACGCACGGCCTTCGAGGAGCCTCCGGTCCCCAATATCAATGCTTTCTTGTGCTGTGATTCCAGCAAGGGTTCGATAGATTGGGTAAATCCCATCACATCCGAATTATAACCTATCAGCTTGGTGTTTCCTTTTTGATGGGCAATCTTGATTACATTGACCGCTCCTATGGCGGCTGCTTCCTTGTCCACTTCATCCAAATAAGAGATGACTTGTTCCTTATAAGGTATTGTGACGTTGAGGCCTGCCAGGTCGGGATTTGCCAGCAGTACGGAAGGCAAATCATGAATGGAAGGAATTTCAAAGTTTACATATTCAGCGTCGATGTTTTCTGAATGGAATTTCTCATTGAAGAAGTTCTTCGAGAAAGAATGTCCTAACGGATAGCCTATCAAACCATACTTTTTCATATAACTTTGTCTTTTATTGTTTATTTCGTTGCTAAATAGAGTGTGCAGATGCCTAATGTCAGTCGTTTGAAACTCACTTGGCTGAATCCGGCCTTGCGGATAATGCCCGTCATGACTTCTCCTTGCGGGAAAGCCTTGATGGATTGCGGCAAATAAGTGTATGCACTGCGGTCTTTGGACAGCAGCTTACCCAATGTAGGGATGACCACTTTGGAGTAGATGGCATATAGCTGTTTCATAGGAAACCAGTCCGGTTCCGATAACTCCAGTATTACCAACTTTCCATTGTCATCGAGCACGCGGTGCATTTCGCGGAGTCCTTTGTCTAAGTCCTCAAAGTTACGTACACCAAAGGCTACGGTGATGGCATCGAAACGTTTGTCGGGAAAAGAGAGTGCCGTACAGTCTTCTTTGGCAAAAGTGATGTAGTCTTCCAGTCCTTCGGCCTTTACTTTTTCACGTCCTATCTTCATCATGCCCTCCGATATGTCTGTGCCTATCAGTTCGGCAGGACGGAGTGTCCGGTATGCTTGAATGGCAAAGTCTCCCGTTCCGGTAGCTACGTCCATCATGCGTTGCGGATGAAAAGGCTTGAGCCAGCCAATGGCTTTCCGGCGCCATGCTTTGTCTATGTTCCATGACAGGGCGTGGTTCAGCCGGTCGTATGCAGGAGCAATGTTATCGAACATTTTCTCTACCTGTGCGCCTTTTTTTTCTTCAGCATTATAGGGCTTGATGCTTTCTTGAGGATAATTCATGATGAATGAAGAATGGGAATAAAAGAAGGATCTTGATGGAGTGATGCCATCCATAGACCCTCCTTAATTCTTTATTCCTTATTTTATACTAAGTAATTCGTTACATTGTTTTCAATGCGTTCGGCCAGATTGTCCGTATCTGCTTTCACAAATGTCTCGCCGGTGATGTGCTCATAAAGTTCCATATAGCGTTCACTGATGGACTTCACGATTTCATCAGTCATTTCGGGTACTTGCTGTCCTTCTTTTCCTTGGAATCCATTCTCCATAAGCCATTCGCGTACAAATTCCTTAGAAAGCTGCTTTTGCGGAAGTTCTTTCTCGAATCGTTCTTCGTAGCCTTCGCTGTAGAAGTAGCGGCTGGAGTCGGGTGTATGTATTTCGTCCATCAGGTAAATGGTACCATTATGCTTTCCGAATTCATATTTGGTGTCTACCAAGATAAGACCGCGTTCGGCAGCGATGCGTGTGCCTCTTTCAAACAAAGCGAGCGTATATTTTTCCAGCAATTCATATTCTTCGGGCGTAGCCAGTCCTTGCTTCAGGATTTCTTCTTTGGATATGTCTTCATCGTGCATTCCCAATTCGGCCTTGGTCGTAGGAGTGATGATGGGATGAGGGAAGCGTTCGTTTTCGCGCATGCCTTCGGGCAGACGGATGCCGCATATTTCGCGTACTCCGCTCTTATAAGCACGCCATGCACTTCCACACAGATAGCCGCGTACAATCATCTCGATAGGAAAACCTTGGCACATGACACCTACAGTCACCATCGGATCCGGAGTAGCTAACTTCCAGTTGGGGCAGATGTCGGTAGTGGCATCCAGAAACTTGGCAGCAATCTGATTCAGCATTTGTCCTTTGTAAGGAATACCTTTGGGCAGCACTACGTCGAATGCCGAGATACGGTCGGTAGCCACCATGACTAACTTTTCATCGTTGATGTTGTAGACATCGCGTACTTTGCCGTGATAGACACTTTTCTGTCCCGGAAAGTTGAACTCTGTTCTTGTTAATGCTTTACTCATATTCTTATTTATATTAAGTGATGATACATTCATTTTTTGTTTTCGCCTTCTTCGTTTCGTTCCGTCCGGCGTAGGCGGGAGGTTTTCTGCTCTTCCTCAAACTTCTCGTATGCCTCTACGATGCGTGTCACCAGTTTATGACGCACAATATCTTTCTTGTTCAGTTCTATGAAGCTGATACCTTTTACTCCTTTTAATATACGCAACGCCTGTACCAATCCCGATGTTTGCGAGGAAGGAAGGTCTATCTGCGTCATGTCGCCCGTTACAATCATTTTGGTATTCATGCCCATGCGGGTAAGGAACATCTTGATCTGTTGCGTGGTGGTGTTCTGCGCTTCATCCAGAATGACCACTGCATCGTTCAGGGTACGTCCGCGCATGAAAGCAAGCGGAGCAATCTGTATGATGTTCAGTTCCATATACTCTTTCAGCTTGGCGGCAGGTATC
>JAUNIV010000339.1 GCA_030523385.1 Bacteroidales bacterium
TGAAGAGGCACGAAATGCCATAGATGGCGATCCTTCTACCATTTGGCATAGCCGATGGAGTGAACCGGTAGCCAAACATCCGCATACAATCGTTGTAGATATGGCTTACATGCTCGTTGTAGATAAGTTTATTTACACTCCGCGCGACTCCGGTAACGGACGCATTAAGGATTATGAACTCTATTTCAGCAAAGACGGGAAAGAGTGGGGAAGTCCGGTAAAAGGAACTTTTATGAATTCTTCGTCGGCACAGGTTGTGGCTTTGCCTTCTCCTGTCACCGCGCGTTATTTCAAGTTGGTAGCACTGTCCGAAATGAGCGGTAGAGACTGGGCTTCGGCTGCAGAGCTTAATGTAAACATCATTGATAACCTTTCTGCTTCTTCACAGAACAGGCAACGTGTCACATCGGTGGACAGCGATGCAGACAACAGTATGACACTGGCGATGGATGGAGACATCAATACATTCTGGCACACGGTGGCAAACCAGTTCTATCTGGCTCCTTATCCGCACGAAATTCATGTTTCTCTCGACAAGGAGGCTGTCATGAAAGGAGTATGTTACACGCCGCGGCAAGACAAGGAAGAAGGACGGATTGCCGACTATGAAATATATGTGAGCCAGGATGGCAAGAATTGGGGAAAAGCGGTAGCCGCCGGTACTTTTGCCACAGGAAAGAAGCCGCAGACTATCGAATTTGAACCATGCAAGGCGAAGTTTCTCAAGCTGGTTTGCTTGTCTGCACAAGACAAAGGTACGAAGGCAGCCGTTGCAGAGCTGAAAATTATTATGACGGATTAAAAATACCTGTTCTTATTTGAGATTGAAGATATGTATCTGAATTGTCATAGATTCCTTAATCTAATAAAACCATGAATAATAATATTAGTAAAACTAAAAAACTATGAGAAATTTTTTTATTAATAAACAGTCGTTGGTATTCCTTTCTTCTGCATTGACTATTTGCGGAAGCATGAACCTTTCGGCTGCGGAAACGAATGTAATTAATGGGGCTCCGGCTGAGGTCGCAATCCAGGTTGGCAAAAAAGTAACAATTAAGGTATCGGATGCTTATGGTCCTGTTATCGGTGCCAATGTAATTGTGAAAGGTGGAACCAATGGTGGCATAACCGATTTTGATGGTAACTTGACTTTAGACAATGTATCTAAAGGGGATATTTTGGTTGTCTCTTTTATCGGTTACAAAACCCAAGAAATAAAAGTTGATGCTTCTTCAACATTCAATGTGACTCTTGAAGCAGATAATGAAATGTTGGATGAAGTTGTGGTAGTGGGATTCGGTATACAAAAGAAAACGAACCTTACCGGTTCTGTGGCAGTTTTGGATGGTGAAGAACTGGCTCAACGGCCTGTAACCAGTGCGGCCATGGCACTCCAAGGACTTGTCCCGGGTTTGCAAATATCTTCTTCAAGTGGTTCTTTGGACAGTACTCCATCTATCAATGTCCGTGGTACCGGTACCATTGGTGAGGGTTCCAGTGGCGATCCGCTTATCTTGATTGACGGTGTGGAAGGTGACATCAACACTTTGACTACACAGGATATCGAAAGCATTTCGGTTTTGAAGGACGCCGCTGCATCCAGTATTTATGGTTCACGTGCACCTTTCGGTGTTATTCTGATTACGACCAAATCCGGTTCTAAAAATAGCAAAGTATCCGTGAATTATAACAACAGTTTCCGTTTCAACAAGATGATTAACGAGAAACACATGATGAACTCCGTGGATTTTGCCAGCTGGATGAATGATATGCACACCAATACCGGCAATGCCGTTTTCTTTAATAACTCGCGTATGGAGAAGATTGTGGCTTACCATAATGGAACGGAAATAGGTCCGGGTACCCGCCAAACTTCTATGGGCGTCCTCTATGCCATTGATGCGGACAATAACGGAAACTGGCTTGACGGTTATGCCGCCGGTATTGATGACGTTGATTGGTATGACGCCATTTACAATACGACTTCTTTTGCCCAAGAACACAATGCCAGTGTTTCCGGAGGTAACGAGAAACTCAATTATTACGTATCGTTCAATTACGTTGGCAATCGTGGTTTCATGAAACTTGCCGAAGATACATACAGTCGCTACAATGCTTCGGCAAAACTTGGTGTCCAGCTTTCTGAATGGATACGCATGAACTATAATATGCGTTACGTTCGCAATAATTACAAGCGTCCGTCGCAAATGACAGGTACTCTCTATTCGGACCTGACCCGTCAGGGTTGGCCTGTCTTGCCGCTTTATGACCGTAACGGCTATTATGTTTATTCACCTTCATGGGCTTTGCCTCTTGCTACACGCGGAGATGACCGTACTGAAAGAGATATGATGAACCATCAAATAGGTTTCGTACTTGAACCTATCAAGAATTGGGTTACCCATATTGATTTTAATTATAAAGTTAATAGCAATATGAACCATTGGGACTTGCTTTACGGTTATAATCATGACATAGATGGCAACCCGGCCATTGTCAATCAAACTTCTGAAGTACACGAAGGCTTGACTAAAGACAATTATCTCAATCTTCAGGCATATAGTGAATATTCTTTTTCTTTGGCCGAAAAACATAATTTCCATGTCATGGCAGGTTTCCAGGCGGAACAACTGAAACGGACAGAATTTAGTTTAACACGTAACGGAATCATAGACCCTAATAAGCCGGAGGTTGACTTGACCAATGGAATGAGTTATGATGGTGCACCTATTGTGCCTGGTGTCAGCGGCAAACGCAACCAGTGGCAGACGGCAGGTTTCTTCGGCCGTTTCAACTACAACTTCATGGAACGTTACCTTTTTGAAACAAACCTTCGTTATGATGGTACATCTCGTTTCCGCGTTGACAATATGTGGAAACTCTTCCCTTCATTCTCTTTTGGTTGGCGTGCCAGCGAAGAAAACTTCCTGAAAGACTATGACTGGCTTGATAACTTGAAGCTTCGTGTATCATACGGTTCGCTCGGAAATC
>JAUNIV010000340.1 GCA_030523385.1 Bacteroidales bacterium
ATCTTCGTAGGCTGATGAAGATATATGCGTGGGGCAACGTAAATATATGCGTTGATTGGGGGTATTAATTATCTGTACTACTCTCTAACTTTTAATGCGAAGCGATAGTTGTTTTCGATGATGATTTGTTGTAAGGCTGTACTGTAAACATCCAAACCATTTACGTTAGACTCTCCGAAGAGGTTCATCAGTACCACACCGCAGGGAGCGCTGTTGTTCGCTGAATTGGACAAATATTGGTAAGCATATTGGTTCATCAAGTTAGCAGCCATGACCACATTGCCACTTTCTCCCAATGTTGTACCGTAACTGCTGCTATTGTTGACCACACAGAATGAGCCGAGGTTGTTGATATACCAGTTGCCCACGGCTATACCTTCCTTGTTGTTGTCAACCGCCTTTTTGAAGAGACTCGCTATCATATTCTTTTTCGTTGTCTGGCGGTCGCCAAGCCAGTCAAAATTATCACCTGTCAGATTAGTATTGTTAAGGCGCTCCAGGTTCTGCCTCCACAGAGTGACACCACTGCCCACATTGTCACCAGAAGGTTCTTGACTGAATATGTCTGTATAGTCGCGGTCGTTCATACCAGAGAAATCAAGCGTTGTGCCATCCTCTTTTTTTGATGTCATTACGACTACATACTTTTCGGCATCGTCTTTGGGAGTATATGAATATTGAAAAACATTACCAGTTTCGGTTGTAGTGCCCCACCAGTTAGTTGTGTATTCTTTTATTTCCTCATCCGGCCAACTTGAACCTTGGTAATTCACAAATATTACGATTTTCTTCGCCAAATCAGCAATGGTCGTATTCGCATCAATCTCATTCGTCAGCATCTCCGCGCCACCATTACTGTCGCTGTAGTTGTCAATGGCATAATCAATCGCTTTCAGCCAGCGGGGAAGTTCGGCGCTGCGGTCACCTCGCTGATTGTAGGTGATGTTAAGCACAATGAACTCCTGGGATTCTCTTCCGTATTGTTCTGCAGTCGGATATTTTACTTTATAGTCATCATTCAAGGCATTCAGTTCGCTTACAAATGTACTGAGGACATCAGTCAATGTAGTATGTGTCTGACCGCCACCCGCATATACATACAACGGATAGCCGGTGTCATCCTGCCAACCAGCGTATTTTACAGCATTGTTGTAGGTAGTGGAGTTATTTTCAAATCCTACCTGGAAAGAGAAAGCGCGTGCTCCTGCTTCGAGCTGTTCCTTTATGGTCTTTGTCTGATAATACGAGCCCATAGTACTATTGTCATTCGGGAAGTTTGCCGCTGAGTACGCCGCATAGTTATATGAATTGTGCGTTCCCGGAATTGACAGCTGTGAGAAATACACATTCTTATCAAGCATCGTCATCCAGTAGTTCGTGGGACTCTTTTCTAGATATGGCAACGTGGCAATGTTGATGGTCTTCGGTTCAATAGTACCTCCTTTAAGCATTTTAGTCTTGGTTCCTGATCCCACCATGTGTACTGTCACGGCATTATTATCGGTAGTTGCAATAGTGTTCGGCAGTATGAATGCGCGAACAACCAAGACATCACCGGGATAGAGTGTAACGGGTTCGAGGTTATCGCCTGTCGTTGCTCCTACTCCTTCCGAGTTCACGTTATGGTTGTAATAAACGGGGATAGTAACGGTATTGCTCAATGTACCGTCGTTGAGAGTCTCGGTCACTCCGTCTTCTGAGCTGTTTAGTTCCCCGATTTGCAACGAAAAGCTGCCACAGATGTTTCTTTCTGAGCTGAGCACCACCTGTGATACTTCTATCGGCTCTCCAGACTCAGGTCCTCTGATAACGAACTCCATAGTGGTGACAATCGGGTTGAATGTCAGGCTTATCTGTTCATTAGCCACACGGCTGCCTTGGCTGTGAGCATACATGAAGCAGTTGTCCATATCAGGACGTGCAATATAAGTTTTTCCTGTAACCGTTTCACCATTGGGAAGCGTGACATCAATACCGCTGTTTGGTGCTATCACTCTCATTGCACTTGGAGTCTGCAACACAGGCAGCGTGAGTTTCAGTTTGCTGGTAGGAAGACCATTCTCAAGAATGATACCTTCCTTGGCATCTTTGGGGAAGAAACCGAAGAAGTCGTGAATATCGTCTGGTCCCCACTGCAGGCCAATATCCTCGGGATTAATCTTATCCAGAGTTCCGCTCTGCATTGTATTCTCGTCTCCATTGCTGGTGTCAAGCACAATTTTGTAGTCAGTTTCACGTCCCTTGTCTTGTTTTTCCGGCTTGGTTTCTTTTGCCTGCGGGCAATATACAGCTATGTTATCACCATTGTCCCAATAGATGGAGTACTTACCTTCTTCTTCGTTGAGGGTGTATAATCCATAGTGAGCACGCGAACCCGGATTGTCCGTGTCATTCATTTCACTTGCCTGCTGAAAGGCAGCGAACCGGATTTCGTCACCCGGTTCGGCTGGTGTTCCATTGCCTTTCACAATGTCATCGTCTGTGCAGGAAGCAAAGCCTGCACAAAGGATACCTATTAGTAAAAATGTCTTTTTCATATTCTGTCTGTTTTAGTTCCGTTAATAATCCCAACCTTTATCAACGCTGGTACTGCCATCGCCACCTGTAACGGTGCCGTTCTCATAATCAGATATGATTCCGATTGGTTGTGCCTCAATAGTAATATTTGGTTCATCTGTGTTTGAAGGAGGAACATCATCACCAGATGCAGCGCAAAATCCCCCTTCAGCCTCCACCAAAGTCCTTTGGGTCTTTGGCGGCAGATACTCCCTTTTATCCGGGCATGTTTCCGGGAGTTCGTTTACAGGCATCCCCCCGATGTGGAGAGATACCAAGTTTTCATTCAGTTTTTTCATTTTACTTACTGTTTTAATTTGACATATTGTTGATAACTGTTATTTCTTTTTTCCTTTCCGCTTGCCGTAACCGTAGCGTCCGTAGCCATACCCATAGCCATATCCGTACCCATAACCGTA
>JAUNIV010000341.1 GCA_030523385.1 Bacteroidales bacterium
TATGATTCCTTATCTTTTTTCTCCTATTACTAAACATGGTATTTCTGTCATATTCTGCTTTTATTCTCATTTTTAATAGTTATCTTTGCGAAACAAGTATAAAATACTAATTAAAAAGATGAATATGAAGAAACATTTATTACTCGCCGCTTTTGCCTTGGGCTTGGGCGGACATTGTATGGCACAGACCGACAATCCTCTTCTGAAAGAGTATGATACCCCCTACGGCATTGCTCCGTTCGACAAAATCACCCTCGACAATTACCGCGAAGGCTTCTTGCGCGGCATGGAAGAGCAGAAACAGGAAGTGGAAGCCATCATCAAGAATCGTGCCGTGCCCGATTTCGAGAATACCATTGCGGCATTGGACCAAAGCGGCAAACTGTTGCGCAAGGTGCAAAGTACATTCGGACCTATCTCCAGCAGTAACTCTACAGTCGAAATGCGTGCCCTGCAGAAAGAACTCTCACCTCTCTTCTCGGCTCACAACGATGACATTTACCTCAACCCGTTGCTTTTCGACAAAGTGAAGCAAGTGTATGACAATCGGGAGAAATTCGGACTGGACAAGGAACAGAACAAAGTGTTGGATAATATCTACAAACGCTTTGTACGTGGCGGAGCTAACCTGAGCGATGCACAAAAAGAGGAACTTCGCCAACTGAACAGCGAAATATCCATGCTGCAAATACAGTTCAGCCAGAACCTGATGCAAGAAACAAACAATACGTATGTCACCGTTGATAAGATAGAAGAACTGGAAGGACTGCCCGAAGCCAACATAGCTGCCGCAGCCCGCATGGCCGAAGCCAACGGACAGCCGGGCAAATGGATGTTCAACATGCAGCGTCCCAGTTGCAACCCGGTATTGCAGTATTGCAAGAACCGCGACCTGCGCCGCCGTGTGTACGAGGCTTACTACAACCGTGGCAACCAGGGAAACGAATATGACAACAAGGAGATAGCCCGCAAGCTGGTGACCCTGCGTCTGCAAAAAGCCAAACTGATGGGTTACGAAGATTATGCCTCAATGGCTCTTGACGACCGTATGGCAAAAACATCGGACAATGTCTATCGCCTGTTGGACCAGGTATGGACACCTGCCGTGGAGAAAGCTAAAGAGGAACTGGATGACATCCGGGCCGAAATCCGCAAGGAAGGTTATGACTTTGAACCGGCAGGATGGGATTACATGTACTATCTGGACAAAGCCAAACAGGCCAAATATGCCATCGACGAGAACGAAGTGCGCCCGTATCTGGAAATCAACAACGTCCTGAAAGGCATCTTCTATGTGGCCAACAAGCTCTACGGGCTGACTTTCCGTGAATGTACTTCGGAATTTCCGGTCTATGAATCTTCTGCACAGTCGTGGGAAGTGATAGACAAGGACGGCAAAGTGCTTTCCATCTTCTACAGCGACTATTACCCGCGCGACGGCAAGGGAGCAGGAGCATGGTGCACCGGTTTCCGCGGCCAGTCATATAATGGAGAAGAGCGCGTCATCCCCATCGTAGTCAATGTGTGCAACATGAATACGCCCAGCGGAGACAAGCCTGCCTTGCAAAGCATTGACAATGTGGAAACCATGTTCCACGAATTCGGACATGCCCTGCATAGCTTCATGCGTGATGTACACTACAACAGTGTATCGAGCGTAGAACGCGACTTCGTAGAGCTTCCTTCGCAAATTAACGAACATTGGGCATTCGAGCCGGAAGTATTGGAAGTATATGCCAAACATTACCAGACTGGTGAAACCATCCCGATGGAACTGGTGAAGAAGATAGAAGAAAGCTCAAAATACGGACAAGGCTTTGCCACAGTGGAATATTTAGCGGCCTCACTGACGGATATGGACTTGCATACTTTGAAGGAAGTGCCTGCCGACCTCAACGTGATGGACTTTGAAACGGAAAGACTGGCTGCACGCGGTATTCCTTCACAAATCTTCCCCCGTTATCGGGTGACCAACTTCAGCCACACCATGGGCGGAGGCTACACGGCCGGTTATTACAGCTACATGTGGGCTGAAGTGTTGGACTGCGACGGCTTCCAGGCATTCAAGGAAACAGGCGACTTGTTCAATCAGGAGATGGCAGAGAAGTTCCGCAAGTATGTGCTCACTCCGGGCGGCATAGACGACGGTATGACCATGTATAAGAACTTCCGTGGACGCGAACCGAAGATAGATGCCCTGTTAGAGAATCGCGGTTTGTTGAAGAAAGAAGCAAAGGTGCTGAAAGACGGTGATATAGAGAAGAAATAATATAATAAGGAAAGCGGGTGCATCACATAACAAATGGTACACCCGCTTCTTTTACAAATAACTTTTATGCTTTCAAGAACCGGCAGAGCTTTTCTACAGCCCGTGCCCGGTGACTGATTTTATTCTTAGTTTCATGGCTCATCTCGGCAAAAGTCTTGCTGTGGCCTTCGGGAATAAAGATTGGGTCATAGCCGAAGCCCGATGTTCCGCGCTTCTCTTTGGTAAGCTCTCCTTTCACGATTCCTTCGAACACATGCATCTTTCCGTCCAGAATCAGGCAGATGGCCGTGCGGAACTGAGCTTTCCGGTTGTGTATGCCCTGCATGTTCTGCAATAGTTTTTGCATGTTGGCTTCCGAATTATGTCCGTTTCCCGCATAGCGGGCAGAGAGCACACCCGGAGCACCATCCAGTGCTTCTACTTCCAAGCCGGTGTCATCGGCAAAACAATCCAAACCATAATTTTCGTAGATATACTCCGCTTTCTGTATTGCGTTGCCTTCCAGCGTATCGGCTGTCTCCGGAATATCAGCATGGCAGTTGATATCCTTCAGGCTCAGTAATTCTACTTTTTCTCCCAAAATGGAAGAAATCTCCTCCAGTTTATGCGCGTTGTTGGTAGCAAATACTAATTTTCGTTTCATCTTACTTTCCATTTAAAATCCAAACAAAGTTGGATAATTCATTAATAATGCGAAT
>JAUNIV010000005.1 GCA_030523385.1 Bacteroidales bacterium
GTATTAGTTCTCAAAACTTTGCTTATTTTTGCATCGAATTCAGTCGCTCTCTAACTAAGAGATCGACATAAATGTTAAAACATACTTTTCTCATAAAACAATCAGTTATTTTTAATATTTCCACCCCTATAAATAGGCGAAAGACTTGACGGAATGCATATATTCTGCCCGATGACATTCATGTGGGCGCTATCGGGCGGAAGATATTCCGCCCCTACAAAAATCAAAGACAAATGGGAAGGATTGACTTTTCTGGGAAAAATCGTATTGAAATGTTTTGAGCAAAGAAAGTTTCTTTATTATTATATGAGTATTCCGGTTTTAAGGATGTCAACATAAAGCGGATTGTTAACGTCCTCTGTAAGTAAGACCGGTTCTATAAGATTGCTTATTTTACGCTTTAGTTTCCATAACAAAGGAGTATCATCAAAATAATTGTCACTCATGCGTTCCACAATTACAGCAATATCTATATCGCTTTCTTCCGTATAATTACCCTTACTGAATGAGCCATAAAGGTAAAGAGCCTTTAATGGCAACCGTTCTGCAACAGCAACTTTATAGCGTTGCGCCAATTTTATAGCTTGCTCTTTATCCATATTCTTAGTTTATCTGTTTGTTCAATTTTCATCCATCCGAGAAATCGGCTCCTACCACAGATAGGTTCTTTGACTTCACCGTCCAACTAAACATGGACGGTGAAGAAAGATATATTGCAAATGCCAAGGCAGTAGCATTCTTAGCTCCGGCTAACTTGCAACCCGGTATCAGACAAAGACATGTCCACAAAACGGGCACAACTGTTGGGCGGATTTTGCATCAGCGTACTGCGAATGCGGATGGCTGCTTCGGCATCTTTGGCCACCATATACAAATAACCACCGCCACCGGCTCCCGGCAACTTGTAACCCAAACAATAATCGCTTACCTTATTAATAATAGCTTTCACGGCATCGGGGTTCGTGCCGGAATCCAAAGCCTGGTTCTGTTGCCAGCTTTTCCCTACCAATCGTCCCATTTCGCAGAAATCCCCACGCTGCACGGCTTCGTACAGGTCGATGGCATGGGCTTTCATCTCAGACAGAATGGCAAGATGGTCCGTCTCATTGAGGAACATACTCCGCACAATTTCGGCCAAGATGCCCTTGGCAGTGCGGGTAATGCCTGTGTAATAAAGCAAGTGGCAACTCTTGTAGTCGTTTGCCGTGAAAAGGTAATCGGGCAACCAGCGTACCAGCGGACTTTGTTCCATGCCCGAAGAGGTCTGCAACAACTTCACTCCACGCAATACGCCTCCGTATTGGTCTTGCCATCCGCCACCGGTGGTAAGCAACTGCTCCAAGATGAGTGTGCGGCGGCAAATCTCGTTCTTATCCCAATTCAGGCCGCAGAAGTCTGATACCGCTCCCAACACAGTAGAAGCCAGGATGGAACTGGTACCCAATCCGGAACCTGCCGGAATGGCCGACAACAAGGTCAGTTCAATACCCGAACCGAAAGCCTGCAACTGTTCTTCCAACGAAGCGTAGGATTCTACCGAGAAGCCCGGTTGGAAACCGGCCAGTACCAAAGCCGCTTTCGGGATGGAGAAAGGAGAACCTACCTGCATGAAATGACGAAGCTCTTCGTAGGTGGAAATGGTCTCCATGGCGCCGAGGTCTATGGAGCGGAGAATGATTTTATACTCGCGCGAGGGCTTGACATAGACCTGCAAAGGAGGCTGCCCGTTCAGCTCGATGGCAATGTTCACCACGTTGCCCCCTTCGTTCAAGCAATATGGCGGGGTATCGGTCCATCCGCCTGCCAAGTCAATGCGTACCGGGCTGCGTCCCCACACAATCTGGTCGGAATATACCGACAAGCGGGGCTGTTGTTTATGAGCCAAGGCATCGGCTGTCAGTCCGTCGCGCATCAGGCGGAAGGCTTCTTCCTCGTGTTCCCGGTAGGCCAGTCCTTTCAGTTGTTGCACGCGTGCACGGAACATGCTGTCGCTGACACGTGTCATAAGGGGCACGGAAACAGGAAGCGGACGGGGCAAAGCAAGGTCGTGGGCGGCAAACTCATGGGCTGCATGCTCTAAGTTGAGCTGGTAGAACACGCTGCGCTCGTAGTTATGAGCCAGTGCCGGCCAGTTCTTGATGCGGTAGGCTTCGCGTTGGGCTTGCAGGCGGCGCAGGTTGGCGCCGGCCGATATTTCGTCTGCCGAGAGCCGGGTGCTCCGTTGCCACAGTTCGCGGCCTTCGTCCAACAACGGTTCGGAGACCATCCAGCGCATCACGATGCCCAGCTCTTCCACCGAATGGCAGACGGGGAAAAGGCGGGCAGCTTGCAGGTCGTGGCCGCACGCTATATCTTCCGGACGAATGCCGCGCAGGGCACACCAGTGTGCGAAAGGTTGTCCCAAGTAGCATGTCTCTTTGGATGTGAGACTGCCCCGGAAAGCATCGTTGAATCCGTAAGGACGGGCCACGTATGCCGTCTCTTCCCAAGGGACTACGTCGATACACACGCCGTCGGGCACATCTATCTGCCAGTCATTGGCAGGCACGCCCGTAACGATGTTCTGCCGATGGAGCGTCCAGCCACTGCCCACACAACTGTTTTCTATCCACACTTCGGAATTGTCGGCCGTCAGACGATAACCCACTTCGGCATTCTGTACGAACATGGCCGGATGAGGCTTTACCCGTAAGTGCATGATTTCCCGTTGGTCGTTCACCAGGTTTTGCACTGCCAAGGTGGAAGAAATAAGCTCGCGACTGGTGCCGTAATGATAGAACTCTCCGCCGGGCAGAGGCAGAATGGCCACGCTAAGGGCATTCAGTTCGGGGTCGGCTATGCGCGGATGGTCGCCCAGCGTAAGGCCGAAGTCGGAGTATAGGTCATAATAAGAAATCTTTCCTTCCTGATTGTACGAACGCTGCATGAGCAGGCGCACGGCGCGGTCACTCAAAAGCCAGATGCCAATATCCATCAAGAACAGGTGGGTCTGCATCAGTCCGGCCAGTTGTTCTATGGTAGGTTTCTGTAGCATGAAGTCGAGCCGTTCCGGCGTGCTGCGTGAAGAGACGAACACACCGTGATTGCGTGCCAAGGCAGGGTCGGCCCAAAGCCCGTAGCACACCACGTCGGCTTCGGGGATAGGCTGGAGTGCCTGTGCGGCACGGATATACACGTCTCCGCTGGCTATCAGGGTATGGAGCGATTCGGGTGCTTTCTGCATGATTTGCTCATAAAGAGGCAGCTGAAGCGAAAGCAGGTTCTGCGACAAACGCTGTCCGCGTGCCCAGCGGAACACAGGCACCGGGGTGAGTATTTTGCCCGAAGGGGCATAGCCGGGCAATCGTCTGCTTTGTCCGCCGGCATGCAGCAGGATTCGTTTCTCACGCGGAAGCCAGTCGGCCGGTGAAACATCTGCCTCGCCGGCTTCGGAACGCATGCAGGCTTCGAGCAGCCAAGTGGTTCCTCCGCCAGAGCCGAGTTTGCTGCCTACGGGGTCGGAAGTGCAAAACCATTCGCTGCGGTCAGCGTGCTCTATATCATGAAAACAGTCCACCAAGTTGGGTGGGAGAGAGAGTAACTTTTTCATTATGCTTCTGGTATTTTCGATTCAATAGGCAAAGATGCAATATTTTTTCCTTATCCTTATAATAAGAGTCCATGTTTTTTTCAAGAACTGTTTCCTGCAATCCCGGCTCACCTTCGCCTTTGAGGGCGTAAATACATGCGTGGGCTGATGCATATATCTTCATGAGCCCACGCATATATCTTCATGGGCTTCCGAAGATATATGCATCGGGTCGCGAAGATAGTAATGCGAATCGTAGAAGTGAAAGGCATCGGGGTATAAGCTGATTGTGGCAGGAGAATGAAAAGACTGCAACTGCCCTTTATCAAAGAATAATATTCTTTAAAGAATAAGAAATCGCCGGAATTCTGTCTTTTTATTCTGTTAATTCGCTTGGCTTTAGATATTTTATCCAAATAATCAAATCTTCTTGTGAAATAATTCTATTTGCCATAACTTTGCAAGCGTAAAGCTCAAGGTAACATACTTTCATTTTTTAAGAAAAACATTGCTTTATATTGAAAATATGTTTATCTTTGCGGCAGGAAACAATACAGAATGATTTAAAAATTGGAGTATAATATGAAAAAGTGTCAGAACATTCTTATTTTTGCTTTCCTTTCTCTTCTAATAGTTTATTTAGGAGTAGGAATTCCGGTTATACAGTATCGCTGCATGAGCTGTATGGATACGGACCACCGTTCTGCCCTGTTGGCGGTAGTCGAGGTAGCGGAAGGGGAATGCACTTGCGGATGTGCTGACGCTAAAAAAGAATGTCTGTGTGCCACTCAAAAGCCTTGTTGCTGTTGCGGCAGCGATGTGGCACCAGAGGCTGCAACCGATGAAGGACACGATTCGGACGCTCCTTGTTCCAAAGTGAGAATCGAAAAACTGAATGTCCCTACGCTCACTGCTTCCCTGCATCTGGAGCAAGTGACCCTCATGGTGACCGATTTGTCTTTTTACCATCATATCATAAACACCGAACTTCTCTCTGCTGCGCACGAAGAGAAATCCTATCCGGACACATCCATGCATAGGCTGCGATCGAGCCAATACCTGCATCTGATGTGTACACTACTGATTTAGCCACTACTCTGTCACAACGAATTGATGACCAGGCATGGGCATAAGAAACGACACCTGCATAGAGGAGGTGCCGCAGGAAAGCCGTATGCACAAGCGAATGTGAAAGTAAAAAGAGAGAAAATACATTAAAACACCCAGATTCTTATGATAAAGATTAGTTTTTTGGGCATCCTGCTGGGACTTGCCATTGCCCCGCTGCATGCTCAAGTCAAAGGCATAGTAAAAGATGCTTCAGGAGAACCCATCGTGGCGGCCAATGTGTTTTGGGCAAAGACCACGCAAGGAACCACGACCGACAGTGAGGGAAGGTTCAGCATCGCCAAGCCTTCATCGGCACGCTACTTAGTGGCAAGCTTCATCGGCTACGAGAATGACACGGTGCTGGTGAAGAAAGACGGAGAAGAGTTGGAAATCACGCTGAGAAGCGGTGTCATGATGGACGAAGTACAGGTGGTGGAACGCCGGATGGGCGTGATAAAATCACGTTCCAGCGTGCTGAACGAAGACATGATTTCGAGTGCAGAACTGGCCCGTGCCGCCTGCTGCAACTTGGGAGAAAGTTTCACGACCAATCCGTCGGTAGATGTGAGCTATTCGGACGCGGCCACGGGTGCCAAGCAAATCAAGTTGTTGGGGCTTTCGGGCACTTACGTACAGATGCTGACCGAAAACATTCCCAATTATCGCGGGGCGGCGGCACCCTTCTCGTTGGGCTACATTCCCGGTCCGTGGATGCAGAGCATACAGGTGTCTAAGGGAAGCTCTTCGGTGAAGAACGGTTATGAGGCCATCACAGGACAGATCAATGTGGAGTTCAAGAAACCTCAGGCTCCGTCTTCACTCAATGTCAACTTGTTTGCCAACAGCAAGAATAAGTTTGAAGCCAACTTCGACGGGAATATCCATCTGAACAAACGTCTCAGCACTGCCTTGCTGGCTCATTATGAGAACGGCACGCAGACACACGATGACAACGGAGACGGTTTTCTGGATATGCCGAAGGTGGAACAATACAATTTCCAGAACCGATGGGCATGGATGGGCGACCACTATGTGTTCCAGGCATCGGTGAAAGCCATGAAGGAAGACCGCACGAGCGGACAGGCCACCCACTCACACAATGGGGAAAGCATGGAAATGCCCGCAGGCACGGAACTGTATCGGATAGGCATAGAGACGGAACGATACGAAGCCTTCACCAAGAATGCTTATATATTTAATAAGGAGAAGAGCACCAACGTGGCCCTCATACTGGCCGGTTCGTTGCACAAACAGGATGCCGCCTACGGTTATAAACTATATGACGTGGATCAGAAGAATGCATACGCTTCGCTGATGTTTGAGACAAACTTCGACAAGCGGAACAGTATTTCGACGGGATTGAGCCTGAACTACGATTATTATGACCAAGTGTACAACCTGGATAATATAAAGAACGCCCCTCTGCTGAAAAGCAAGGAGACGGAAACCGTGCCGGGTGCATACGTGCAGTACACGTATAACTGGGAAGACAAACTTATCCTGATGGGCGGTCTGCGTGCCGACCACAGCGACCTGTATGGCACCTTCGTCACTCCGAGGGCACACATCAAGTTTGCTCCGAACGACATCGTGAACCTGCGTGCATCGGTAGGTAAGGGGTATCGGACCAATCACGTACTGGCCGAGAACAACTTCCTGCTGGCCAGCGGACGGCGGGTGGAAATAGACCCGGACTTAGACCAGGAAGAGGCATGGAACTATGGCATCAGCTCTTCTTTCTACATCCCTGTGTGCGGAAAGACTCTGAACCTGAATGCCGAATACTATTACACGGACTTCAAGCACCAGATGGTCATTGATATGGACAGCGACCCTCACGCCGTGCGTTTCAGCAATCTGGATGGCCAATCCTATTCGCACACCTTCCAGGCCGAGGCCTCCTATCCTTTCTTCAAAGGATTCACGCTGACAGCGGCCTACCGACTGACGGACGTAAAGACGACCTATAACAAAGAACTGTTGGAACGTCCGCTCACGAGCAAGTACAAAGGCCTGCTGACTGCATCCTACCAGACACCGTTGGGCTTATGGCAGTTTGACGTCACCCTGCAGATGAACGGAGGCGGACGCATGCCCACTCCTTACACCACGGCAGACGGAAGCCCTTCGTGGGACACCCGCTACAAGGCTTTCGAGCAGCTGAGTGCCCAGGTGACCCGTTGGTTCCGCCACTGGTCTATATATATAGGTGGAGAGAACATGACGAACTTCAAGCAGAAGAACCCGATTGTAGGTGCCTCCGACCCGTGGGGAAGCAATTTCGACTCGACCATGATATGGGGACCCGTACACGGAGCCATGTATTACATAGGCATCCGTTTAAACTGGAATAAAAATTAAAACTCAAAGTATAACTCTTAAAACAAAGGAATTATGAAAAGAAAAATGATTATGGCAGCTATGGCTGTATGTTGTGTAATGTCAGGAATGGCAAAGGACATCAAGACGGTGGTATTGAAAACCGCTCCCGAAATGCATTGCGAGAATTGCGAAAACAAGATAAAGAGCAATATCCGCTTTGAAAAGGGCATCAAGGAAATTGAGACCAATCTGAAGGACAAGACTGTCACCATCAAGTATGATGCAGACAAGACTACGGTAGAAAATATCATCGCCGGATTCTCTAAGATAAACTATCAGGCTACGGTGGCCGATGGCACCGCTGCCGAACCGGCTAAAGGCAAGGAAGAAGCCTCTTGCTGCGGCTCTTCCTCCTGCAAGTGTGGCTCGGGCACAGCCTGTGGATCTTCTTGCGGAAGCGAAAAACCTGCCGCAGGAGAAGAAGTGAGCTACTTCAAGGCCGTACAGATGAACTGCGGCGGATGTGCTGCCAAAGTGAAGAATGCACTGAGTGCCGTCGACGGGGTGAAGGATGTAGAGGTGGATCTGTCTGTCAAATCGGTAAAAGTGACCTATGATGCCGGCAAAGTCAATGTGGACAAACTGAAGGAAGCATTCGGAGGCATCCAGTATGCATCTCAGCTGTATTATCCCGGAGAAGCTAACGTAGGCTATGTATCCTTCAAGGCTGACCAGATGAAATGTGGCGGATGTGCAGCCAAGGTTAAAAAGAACATGTTGGCCGAAGCCGGAGTAAAAGACGTGACTGTTTGCTTAGACACCAAGGTGGTAAGCATTGCCTACGACTCTTCTGCAACAAGCATCGACAAACTGATAGACGGATTCAAGAAATTCGACTATACGGTGGCCGAATGCTACAATAAGAAATAAGTTTTCAAGGACAAACGGCCCGGGTTTACCTCCGGCCCGGGTCCGTGCATACAAAATACAAATACAACTATCATTATGAAAAGAATACAATTACTTTTGTTTCTGCTGTGCGCCGCATGGATTACGGCTACAGCACAAACAATATCCGTCAGAGGTATTGTGACGAGTGAGGAAGACGGGACACCCGTTGTGGGAGCTTCCGTTTTGGTAAAGGGATTTAGTCAAGGTACAATAACAAACATTGAGGGGGAGTTTTCATTATCAGTGCCACAGGAAGCCAAGACGTTGATTATATCGTTTATCGGCATGAAACGCCTCGAAGTGCCGGTAAAGCCACAGATGAAAGTAGTGCTGCAAAGCGAAACGAAATCCATAGACGAGGTGGTCGTGGTGGCTTACGGTGCACAAAAGAAACGTAACCTGACCGTTGCCGTTGCTTCCGTGAAGAATGAGCAAATGGCCAACACGCCTGCCACAAGCCTGGAGCAAGCCTTGCAGGGAAAGGCCACCGGCGTGTCAATCACACAGGCCACCGGAGCTCCCGGAGGTGCTTTCTCCGTCAACATACGTGGCGTGAGTTCTTATTCTGCCGGAACAGAACCGCTGTATGTAGTAGATGGGATTCCGATTATCTCTGCTGACGTAACCAATGCCAGCGGTTTCCAGATGAACGCCGTAAGCGGTATAGCCGATATCAATCCGGCCGATATCGAAAGCCTGGAGATACTGAAGGATGCTTCGGCCGCTGCTTTGTATGGTTCGCGCGCATCCAATGGTGTCATTCTGATTACCACTAAAAAAGGGCGTGCGGAACGTACCAAGGTCAGCCTGAATTCTTATGTGGGATGGCAAGACATTCCCCATACACTGGATTATTTGGGCACTGCCGACTACATCGCTGCCCGCAACGAAGCTATAGACAACTACAACAACGAGTTTGGCGCATCAATCGGCCATGTCTCCGCATACGACCCGAATGCAGACACCAACTGGTTTGATGTCATCACCCGGAATGCGTTGCAGACCAATCACCAGCTTTCTGTCACGGGAGGAAACAACCGTACGCAGTTCTTTCTTTCGGGCGGTGCGTTCCTGCAAAACGGTGTGGTGAAAAAGACAGATTACAAACGATATAACCTGCGTGCCAACATCGGGCACCAAATCAATAAAAAGCTGCGTATCGAGACCAATATCGCACTTAGCTCTGCCGAAGTGAACCGTGCCACGGGTGACGGTAATATCTATGGTCCTTGGTACAATGCCAAGAACATTTCTCCCGATTACAGTCCTTACACGGAAGACGGAGATTATACCACTTTGCCCAATTCTTGGAGGAATCCACTGAAATTGCTGGACAAGGAGAAGAATAACAGCAAGAAATACCGAGCCATCATTGGCTTGAAGGGTAGCTGGAACATCCTGCCCGGATTGGATTACCATATTAACTTAGGAGGCGACTATATTTTCACGCATGAAGTCAACGACTGGCCGTCTGATTCATACCAGGGAGAATCCGTCAACGGTGAGATAGAAGATAACCGCAGTTACATCTTCAACCACCTGATAGAACATACGCTGACTTATAACCATTCTTGGGGCAAGCTGAATGCAAGTGCCCTGGTGGGCTACAGCTATCAGAAACGCTCTACCGATAACGCCCGGATTGATGTGTACGATTTCTTGTCCACATCCTTGAAATATGCCAGCTCGGCCGGTTCAAGCTACAGCCCGTCGGGAGTCTATGCAGCCAGCGCATTGCAGTCTGTATTCGGCCGGTTGAACTTCAGCTATGACGACCGTTATCTGTTGGAGCTGTCGTTGCGCGGCGATTCTTCTTCCAAGTTTGCCAAGAGCCATCGCACCGGCTATTTCCCCGCATTGTCTGCCGGATGGCGTATCTCTTCGGAACGTTTTTATCCGGAAAACGCAGCTTTGAGCGACCTGAAGTTTCGGTTAAGCGTGGGTAAGACCGGAAACCAGGAAGGTATTGGGGAATATACTTACCAGCAGACCTATACGGCAAGTGGTATCAAGTATGAGGACAGCCCGGGACTCTCTTTCAACTCCACCAAGGCTAATCCTGACCTGAAATGGGAAAAGACCACCCAATATGGAATCGGTCTGGACTACGCCTGGCTGAAAGGCAGACTGGAAGGGTCTATCGACTGGTATAAGAAAGACACCGAAGACCTGCTGCTTTCACACTCCATCAACGGACTAAGCGGTTATAGTTCCACAACATCCAACGTAGGTAGCCTTACCAATGATGGTTTTGAATTCAGCCTGACTTCTCATAACATACAGAACCGGAATTTTTCATGGAGCACTACGTTCAACCTGACTTATTCGCACAGCGAAGTAACCGGACTCTACAAAGATGCATACGGCAACGATGTGGACATCACGACAGGCCGATGCAACATCTTACGCAAAGGAGAATCCTTCGCTGCCTTCTACCTGATCAAACAGGAAGGGATTTACCAAAGTGATGAAGAAGTTCCACAGTCGTTGTATGCCAAAGGCGTACGTGCCGGAGACGTGAAATATTACGATTTGAACAACGATGGCGACATCACTTCGGCCGACCGCATAGTAACGGGCACTCCTTTCCCAAAGTTCTATGGTTCATTGATCAACGAATGGAGCTTTAAGGGATTCGACCTTTCCATAGATTTGCAATACAGCCTTGGAAATAAAATCTATGCCGGATGGAAGTCCGGTACAACGGGAGCCGGCAACTTGGGCGGCAATGCCAACGGATATGCCATACTGAAATCGGAATGGGAAAACCGCTGGACCGGAGCAGGAAGCAGCCAGAAAGTACCCCGTGCCATATACAACGGTTCAGGCAGCTCGGCATACAATTACAATACACTGGAAAGCACACGCTTCCTGGAAGATGCCGGATTCCTGCGCATCCGCAACATCACACTGGGATATACTTTCCCCAAAAGACTTCTCGTCCAAACGGGTATCGAAAGCCTGCGACTGTATGCCACTGTGAATAACCTGCATTGTTTCACCAAATATGACGGCTTTGATCCCGAAGTGGCCATCAACCCGCAATATGCCTATTACAGAGGCTATGACACCGGTTCAGTCCCCCAAAGCCGTTCATTTATCTTCGGACTGAATGTGACATTCTAAAGACTGGTTTAATACAAAAAGGACAAAACAATGAAAACAAGAAATATATTGGCAAGTGCGGTCTTTTCGGGACTGTTGCTGAACAGCTGCAACCTGGATTACAATGCGACCTCGGCCATAGCCGAAACAAATCTGACGGAGAACGATTACAAATACCTGCTGATAGGGGTGTACAACGGTGTGCAACAGTTCTCCATGGGACACCTTTATTATATAGACGAAATCTGTGCAGACGGTCTGGATGACAATAGCTATTATGATACGGAGAACAGCAACCGGATTGTGGCCTCGGACAGTAGCATCAACAGCTGGTGGAACACGTTGTATAAAGGCATCCAGCTGGCCAACAACCTGGTGAACCTGATTGAACAGAAAGCGGACAAGACGGAAGCGGATATAGAAATGCAGGCAGAAGCACGTGTGCTCCGGGCATGGCTCTACTCGCGCGTGGCTACTTTCTGGGGTGACGCCCCCATCTTGCTTGAAGTGAAAGACGAACAGGTTCCACGCAACACGGAAAAAGAAGTGTGGGAACAGGTCGTGGCTGACTTGGAGTTCGGCATAGCCAATGCACCCGACTATCAAGACAACAACCACGTCTCTAAGACAGCCGCCAAAGCTTTGCTGGCAAGGGTGCTGACCATTGTGCCCCAAGTGCAGGACAAAGCACGCGGCGCACAGCTGGCCGAAGAAGTCATTGCCGACGGCAGGTTTGAGCTGGCCGACAACTTTGCCGACATCTGGCAATCAAAAACCAGCAAGGAAATCATCTTGGAGTGGAACAATACCACGACCGACAGTTCCGGCATAGGCTGGTTTCTGCGCTCCAACATAGTGACGGACTATGAAAACAGCAACGGAAGCGGTTCGGCCGGCTACGGTGAAATGGGACGATACACATTTCCTGTGGACATAGCCCAGTACAATGCTTACAGCGACAAAGACAATCGCAAGGCATCTTCCGTCAGGCATTTGGTGCTTGGTTCTGCCGAGACTTATGACTGCGTGAAATATCCCCGTTACGACGGAGCAGACCCCTGGCCCATCATCCGCATGGGAGAGCTGTATTTGATTTCAGCCGAAGCACAAGGCTATCCGGCAGGCATCACACGCCTGAATCAACTGCGCGAGAAGCGCGGATTGGACGCCCTGACAGCCGGAACAGACATCAACGCCGACAATTTCTTACAGAAAATCATAGAGGAAAGACGGTTGGAACTGTTTGTAGAAGGCAGCCGGTGGTATGACCTTCGCCGCTTATGGAACTCCGGCGCGGCAGGCAAACAGGCTGTACTGGATTTGCGTACGCTCCAACCGGGAGAAACTTCACGGCCGGGAGCATCGCAAAGCATGGATATAGCCGAAGATGGTTACAACCTGCTGTGGCCTGTTCCCCAAACAGCCATAGACAACGACCCCATGCTGCTTCCGCAGAATCCGGGATACTAATCAAACCATATATATCATTATTCCTGTAAGGGCGGGCCTTCGTGTCCGCCTGCTATAGACCATAAAGAAAAGACAAACTGATGAAAACACTGAGACGATATATTCTTCCGGCAGCAATCGCTGTCCTGGCAGCAACCATCCTGCCCCTGCAGGCGCAGCATGTATGCAACATCGACCAAGCCCTGGAATCCGGACAACCCGTTTATGCCAGCGGCGAACTGGGCAATCTGCATACCGCCAACGGGCGGTTGCTCTTTGAAGTGCCGTTGAGGTACATGGGGCGCGAATGCCTTTTATCTTCCTGCACAGCCCGCACCAGCCATTACAAATGGATGGGTGTAGGCACACGCAGCCGGTTTATCCATGTCAAATTAGCAGCCGAGGGGGAGAATGTCTATTTGAAGGAGGTCAATACGGCTGTCATTGCGGATGAGGCTTCCGGGCCGTCCGTTTCAGACAGCTACATGGACGGTTATCTGGCCAAACTGCCGGTAATGGCACGGAATGATGAAAAGCAAACCGTCACGGTAGATGTCACGGATTTATTCTTGACCGACCGCACTCTTTCACCTTTTCCATGGTATTTCGACCGGACACGCACCACCATCGAACCCGATCTCTGTCGGCTGATGGCCTGCAAGGTATTTGATGACAATCTCAGTGTACGTACACTCTATTCCTTCCGCTATCCGGCATCGGATGAGGCTCCGGCAGGAGTCTGTTCGGCCGAAGTGGTACACAGCCTGCTGTTATTGCCGGAAGAAAAGATGAGGCCACGCATTGCCGATTCCCGAGTGGGCCTGTTCACTCAACAAAAGAAGCAACTGGACTTCAGCACGAGTGACTTTTACCGTTCCATTGCCTATGCCCAACGCTGGCGGGTAGAACCTTCCGATTGGGAGGCCTGGCAACGAGGTGACACCGTTGCACCGATAAAGCCCATCGTGTATTATTTGGACAACGAATTTCCCGAAAGCTGGAAAGAACCCCTGCGGCAAGGAATTCTGAGATGGAACGAAGCATTCGGGCGTTTCGGACTAAAGGATGTCATACAAGTACGCGATTATCCTACAGATGATCCCGATTTTGATGAAGATAACCTGAAATACAGCTGCATCCGCTACGTGGCAACCGACCGCGGTGCGGCACAAGGCCCTTCTTGGGCCGACCCGACTACAGGCGAGCTGCTCAGTGCTTCGGTCTATGTGTGGGCTTCATTACCCGAAATCATGAACCGCTTCTGCTTTGTGCAGACGGCACAAGCCAATCCGGCCATTCGCTCGGGACGTCTTTCGGAAGAAGAAATGTCCATTGCCTTGCAAAACATTATCACGCACGAGATAGGCCACACACTGGGCATGGCGCACAACATGGGCGGTTCTGCCGCTTACCCTGTCGATTCGCTGCTCAATGCCGACTTTGTGCGGCGCAACGGGCTTTCGGCTTCGGTGATGGATTACCTTTATTATAATTATTTGGTCCCTCCCGAACGCACGGACATTCCTTGCTCTTCCGCCTGTTTGGGACCATACGATGAATTGTGCTTAGAGTACATCTACCGTCCTACTTCTCCCTCGCTCAGTGTGGAAGAAGACCAAAAGACCGCCGAAGCCTGGATTGATGCTCATGCCGGAGACCCCCGCTACCGCTACGGAATACAGCAATGGGGCAACCGCTACGACCCGACTTCGCTGACCGACGATATCAGCGACGATGCGCTGGCAGCAGGAAATCTGGCCATAGGAAACCTGAAATATGTATTGAGTCACATGGAAGAATGGCTGAGCGGCGGCGAGTATGTGGCACAGCGCAAAGACATGTACACTGCGCTGGTGAAACAATATACCTCCTTACTGAAACATGCCCTCTACAACGTGGGAGGCATCTACCTGAACTTTGTCAAGGAAGGTACACCGGGCAAGGTCTATGCTCCCGTGGCAAGCGAACGTCAAAAGCAGGCATTGGCTTGGGTAGCCAACGAAATACGCCAATCGGCTTGGCTGGACAACCGGACATTGACCTCCAAATTCGAAGTTGCCCTTGATGCTTCCGTCCAAGTGCAGAACGAAATAGCCAAGGAAATCGTTCGTGTCTCCGAGAATGTAGTTCTATCCGCCCACCTGTCTCAACAACCTTATGGACTGAAAGAATATACAGACGATTTGTTTGAACTCTTTTTTGCTGCCCCGGTACGCAAAGGCACTCTGTCTCAAACCGACAAGGTGTTGCAACGCTCTCTGCTACAAGCCATGTTGCAGCTGACAGACCCACAGGCGGCTAAAGAGCATGTCTCTTTTTTCAATGCCTCTGCCGACTACACCGATGCTTGTACGGCCTTTGCTTTCCGGACGGATGGCGGCTATTTAGACAATATACCGGTGGACCTGATAAGCGAACAGAAAGCCTACTTCCGCCTGCTCATGAAACGGGTGCAGCAACTGTCAGCCTCGCAAATGCGATCAGCCAAAGAAGAAGACAAAGCACACTGGACGCTGATAGATGGCACACTGCATAGCGAAGGCATATCCCGATAACAGACCTATCGGGGTTTGTCTGCTTTCCGTCCCCGAATAAGCACTTTCCGACCGTCTGCAAGGGTGGTGGCGAAGATATAATCTTCTCCGCCATCTTTCAGTTTCAGTCGCTTGCGCAAATCGACTGCTGAAAGAGGGAAATTGCGGACAGCAATATTGGCCCGATCTGTGTCCTTCAAGAAATCCTTCAGTTCCTTTTTGCCGAAGCCCGATACGGCTGTGACTTCAAAGCAACGTCCCGGGAAATCCCTTACCCATTCGGCTGAAGTGTAAAGATGGCTGTTTGCATGCAGCTTCTTCACCGGAAAGTCTTGTGCGAGTGAACGGAATGCCCCTGCCTTCAACAGGGCGGCATTCGGTTCATAAAGATAGGCTTCCACCTCCTCTGCCAAAGGACAAACGGCTTGTTTCTCTCCTATAGGCGTAAAGGCGTAATGCCGATGCGTTCCGTCCGTAGCTATGTGTTCGCAGTGGATGCATACCTCTGTGGAAACAGCAGACTTTTGCAAGATAAGCAGCAGTTCCTTACATTCATTGCCCACGGCAACGACGTGCACCTCGCGCACATGCTTCATTTCGTTCAATGCCAAACTGAGGTCCAGCATGGGGGAAAGTTTCACCATGACGGTACGGGCTTTCTCTACCAACAGCGGTTCCAATACACTGGCATCCGGCTCACAATGGGATATGGCCACGGCCTTGCCGCCATGCCCGTCGCGTCGGGCCGGGTCTATGAACAGACAATCCACCGGTGACATCCGCTGCAAATAATTTACGCAGTCGTCTTGATGTACTTGCACATGATTCAGACCCAATAAGGGGAAATTGTGTCGGGCCAATTCGCAGAGCGTTTCTTGCCTCTCTACATAATGAGCCAGCCGGAAGCGACGCGAAATGAAAGCACAGTCTATGCCGAAGCCTCCGGTCAGATCAGTAAAGGTATCGCCCGAAAGCAAAGACGCCTTATAGATAGCGGTGGCTTCGGAAGAACACTGTTCCATGGAGAGATGACGGGGATAGTACAGACCCTCGGTGTGATACCACGACGGGATTTTGCGGGCTGCCGCCTGCCGTCCGGCTATCTGTGTGACGGCTTCGGCCATGTCCACATCGGGATAACGGGCTGCCTGCAAGGCCAGCGAGCGCGGGTCGTCATCGGCATGCATCCGGATAAAGCGAAGAGTTTCTGCTGTCAGTTCCATCCTTCCTCCTTATTTTATAACCTGATAATTTCGTTTGGCTTCCTCACGGCTACGGAAATTGAAGTGCCACCACTCGCTGCGCAGAGGCTTGTAGCCGGCTTCTCTCATCACCCTGCGAAGTAATAACCGGTTCTCCCGCTCTTGCTTGGTGAGCACACCTTGACTTACCATCGCCTCCTCGGTATCGATATGTGCTTCCTTGCCCAAATGGTCCACCTTCGTACCCATCGGCAAAGGACGACCTTTTTCATCGGCAATGCTGACATCTACAGCCAGTCCGTAATTGTGCAGTCCGCCGCCTCGGGCCGGATTGGACACATATATGTTTCGCGACGTGCCTTTCACTACATCCCACATCTTCTGCTGCACCGACATCGGACGGGCTGCATCATAAATCACTAAGGAATAACCCGGATGCAACTTCCTGAGCCGTTGCTGGGCATCGAGCAAGGCTTTTGCTGCTTCGGGATGCAGGTATGCCTGGTGCAGTTCTTCGTAAAGCACCTTGCCCGTAAAGTTGTCGGCACGGGTGTACATCAGGTCTATTATCAAAGTTGTATCCAGTTTGGCCACATTCACCAATCCCAACGAATCGAGGTAAAGCTCCATCCTGCTTTGCGAAAGGATGGGAACCGATACCCACAGGCAGACCAGCCAACTTATCAGTTTCATAGTTCTTAAACGAGAATCATTCATAATCAAAAAAACAATGCGCAAAGTTAGTTTTTTTTGTCCAATGCCATGCAGTAAATCCGCAAATGCTGCATTTATTAAATAAAAACTTAAAAACATGACACACAAAAAGCTATACCGTTATTATGGCACCCTGTCGGTCATCCTGCTGCTGTTATCATCTGTCATGCAGGCACAGACACCGGCACGGGGAGAACATGTACTAAACTTACAGACCGGTGCCACTTTCTATACCGGACATCTGTTGGGAACGGCTGCCCCTTCATCGCATCTGCGCAGCGGATTCACTTGGGCAGGAAACTACACCTACGTGATAGGTACCCGTGCCACACTCCGACCGGGCATCGGGCTGATGTATCAAGGCAACCGCTACACAGCCGATGTGCCAAACGCATCGGACAAGATAAGGACCGATTATTTGGCTCCTCAGTTTTCTTTGCATCTCATAAACGAAACAATGTGCTGGCATCTTACGCTGGGCTATGGATACCAGTGGTATAGGGATGCCGGCACCGTTTATGGCAAACCCCGCAAGGTAACGATGAACAAGATAGCGGGCAACATCGGCCTGGGCGGAGAATACCGTTTCCCGAGGCATTGGGGTATCGTGGCTGGCATAAATTACATCATGGCCTATTCGGACAGCTATTCGGTGCGTTATCGGGAAGAAACATGGGAAGTTAGACCGCACTACCGGAAAGGCGACAAAGTGTGGGACGATATATCACAGCTGTCTGTCTTTGCCGGACTTAGTTATCATTTTTAAAAGAAAAAACCATGAACAGAATCATTTATATGACATTGTTTGTAGCTGCCTTGTGCTGCTCGTGCGAAACGGAAGATTTCTCCATTGACCCCTCCCTTATGCCTGCTGCCACGCAAAAAGGTGCTAACACATTCGGGTGTGTAATAGACGGCTGGGTATATACAGGCGGGCGTTATGGCGACCCGAAAGCAATCTATTATCCGGCTGCTGATGAAACCGAAAACGACACCATAGCCATAAACGTGCGCACCAACGAAGACGAACGCATTTCCTTCTTCATCATCAACCCGAAGGAGAAAGGCATTACCATCTACAGCCTGTCGGACACTCCCGAAAAAGAATACAATGTATTTACCAATGCCGTGCTGCACGGTAGATACGGAACTACAGAACTGGGCAACGGCACGGTAAACATCACCCGGTTCAGCAAGGACATGCAGATCGTGAGCGGCACCTTTGAAGGGGATTACGTCAAAGACGGGAGGTTTGACATTACCTATACGAATGGTGAAAAATAGTAGTCTCGATAATTATATAAGGTATATCATTGTCTATTTTCCATTTCACGCATAAACTCATCGACAATGTATAAGTCGCCAAACAGATAGAGACCCGTCGATTTATCGTGCAGTTTCCTGCAAGTCTCGCTCTCGTAGAATAGCTTCAATGCTTTTACATTGTCGATGTTCAGTTGCTTTGCTAATATTATGGTTATGGCACCAATCCTATTACTCATAATGATTTCCTGTACCACCGGTGAT
>JAUNIV010000342.1 GCA_030523385.1 Bacteroidales bacterium
TCAGTTATGTTCAATGTAATCGTTTCCATAATAAGCGCATTGTTCTTTTTGCAAAAGTACAAAATTTCTTGAGATTATCAATCATGTGCATGAAAGATTCCTTCTTTAAGAAGAAATATAACTTTCTGCTTTCAGCCAATCGTCTGCAAGAAACGTAGCACTCTTTTCCTCAGTCTCATACTGTATCTGTCATCGATTGCACAAATAACACTTTGCTTTTTGTCGCATCGACGAAAGAAGAAATCACGGTATTTAGTAAGAGATACGGAATGGCTTATACTTGGATTCCCGGCCAATGCCTGAGAATAAGTCATTCTTTGACAAACCGTCTGCAAGGAACGGAAAAGTTCTACACCTTTTTCATTATTCAGCATCACCAGACTACAGCCTTTGTCATCATCAAATCCAGGATTAATTTTTTCAATACCCCAAAAATCACCTATTGTCATGTCACTTCCGCTCTTTCCTGCTTTCGAAGGACAACGGTAACAGGACGGGCGCAGGATCAAATCGCCCAAGAATGCTTTCATAAAGGGATTTTCCGTAAATACTTCGGATACCAAAGCCGGATTTTCCCCTCCGGCTGTCATGGTTTGGGAGGTTGTGATAACCAAGCTGTACCTTTTCCAACCTGATTTCTTATGTCTGAAGCAGATATCCTTTATCGTTGAAATTTGTCGCTTCCCCGACAGACCGACTGTTTCATCCAGATACATCCGCCAAATCTTCGGGCTTGGAACACCGTGACAGACAAAGTCAACAGCCAGCAGATTCTCATATTCTTTTTTAAGAAACCCTTTCAATCCTGCAATCTGACAGGGCGTCCCCGTAAACAGGACTTTACGACCGGCTTGCAGAAACTGTCGTGCCTGAAGGTAGGCGTTACCCGTCCGACTTTGCATGTACTTGGAGCCGCGGAATGCTGCCAGTCCTTCCTTAGTCTCCGTATAGTCATGCATCACCTCCCAGTATTCGTCAAAGCGTGCTCCAAAAACAACACCGCCTTCATCTATTACCGATTCGGCCAGCAATGTGAAGATTCCACCGGAAGAACTTTGTCTGCGGATTTCTTCATCGGGATTGAAAGCGGCATATACTTCCAAAGGTATCCTGCCGGCATTTTGTTGGAGTTCCGGACAGACACTTTCACATCTGCCGCAGTCATTGCATTGGGCTTTATCCGCCTTCGGATAGAGGAAACCTTCCCGATCTTCATATATCTGAATGCACTGTTTGGGACAAACCTGGACACAAGCCATGCAACCGCAGCAAAGTGAATTGTCTTTGATGGTTATCATCCTATCAAACGGGCTTTCACAATTCGGATTTTTTCTATCATGAACTGACGTTCGGATACCGAACAACCAATCTTATATATGGCAAGAAGGGAACAGATGATACAGAATATTGTCACAAAGACAAAGCGTAACCATCCTTCCTCCATTCTTATCCAAAGCATTGCAGGAATTACCGAAGCTGCCAAAAATACAAGAAAAACATTGAGGCATACATTATACAGATAGTTTCTGACAGACAGCGCAACCATCCGTTTCAGAAACAGAAGCCTCAACATTAGGCAGCCAAGTGATACAGACAGTGCGACAAACAAGACGGATTCCGGTGGCAATCCTATCCACAAGCAGATGTATGACAGAGGAAAATTCAGCATCAGCATACCACCTACGGCCAGCTGGTAGTTGCGGATCCTGCCTGTTGCCGTCTGCAGGGTAATCAGTGTGTTGGAGAGAATGTCGAGCATGGAGAGCAGAAGAACCAGACGTACAAAATTGACCGTATGTGCCGGATATTGTTTCAGCCACAAGGTGAGCACAAAATCTGTCTCCATCAGGACAGGCAATGCCAGAACCAGTAAAATATAGAATGAAAAGCGTGAGCCACGCTCCACCAATGACATCATATATGAATGTTCTCCGGCAGCGTATGACTTTGTGATCTGGGGATTCAATGCTGCCATGAAATTGCCGGAAAAATTGCCGATTGCAGTATTGACACTCATGGCGATACCACGGGCTGCATTCAGTACAGGACCGACAAACAGATTCAGCAGGATATTCACACCTTGGTCCTTCAACAATCCGGCTGTACACCCGATAAAATTCCATCCGGCAAATGCACTCATCTCTCTCCAACACTCCTTGTCGAAATGTAACCGTAACCGGCATTCCTCAAAATTCCGTTTACAATAACAAAGGTAAATTCCTTGCATAGATATACTGACCACCACCAACAGCCATGCATAGACAATCAGACGATCAAACCTCCAAGAAGAATGGGCGATGAAAAGAACAATCAGCAGACGCAAAATCACATCCAGGATTCCAATGTAGGCAAAAGCCTTCATCCTTTCGTGAGCCATAATAGCTGCATTATAAGAGACACTGAACAACCTAAACAGAAAAGAAAGGACGGATGCCTGAAAGACCCAGTTGGCTGCATACAGCCGTTCGGAAGGAATCGTCATGCGGGCATTCAGGAACCAGACTCCTATTGTTTCCATTAAAACGAGTATGACGGCTATCAGGACAACATGGATGGCCAACGAAGTGGAGAAGACTTGTTTCAAGCGTTCTGCATTTCCTTTGCCTAACTCGAAAGTCAGGAATCGACTTGTTGATGAGGACAACGAATTGGATATCAAAGAAAACATGGCTACAAATCCTCCTACTACATTATATATACCGTAATCCTCCACTCCCAATGTATTCAGCACCACCCGCGATGTATAGAGCGAAACCAGCATGCTGAACAGCATGCGCACATAGAGCATCAGCGTGTTTTTAGCGATACGTTTGGTATTCTCTGACTGGGAATTAATCATCAAATAATCAGTCTATTAACAGGTGTGTATTTCGCTGTCCAAACAAGATAGTTATCCTTCAAAAACAAGATGTATCATCTTCCGGCAATAAGATGTATCATCTTACACC
>JAUNIV010000343.1 GCA_030523385.1 Bacteroidales bacterium
CGAAAACTCGTTGCTGTTTCCTTTTATGAAGTTCTCAAAGTTATAGTTCGGGTTCAAGTGCGGATCCAAGTCTTGCGGAGCCGGAGCCTGCATCGGGTTAGGAGCTTTGTTGCCGTCTCGTATTGCCGCCGGTTGCGGCACGGCGGGCGAACGCTTGGCTCCTTCCATTTCCACGGTTATATGGTTGGTCTTGTCCGTCAGGATGCAATACATCAACTGTGTGCCCTCTTCTATTTCTTTATATAGGGTGACACGCAGCAAGTCCACAAACTTTTCTTCTAAAAACTCATAGAAGAAAGGGCTGGGGACTCCTATTGTCAATGCTTTGTCCTCATATTTCAGCGGAACAATAGGTTCAAACCATGTTTTATAAGTCGTCTCAGGCACGTTGTCTCTGATTCGTTTCAGACAACGTTTCCATAGAACGACCGGATCGTTTTCAATCATATAAAGATATTTATTATAAAAAAGCGAAACTTCTACAGCTGCAAATTTCGAAATCAATTTCTGAAAAAACAAATCCTTTTTTTCTTGTTTTTTATTTTAAAAGAGTAAGGTATTTACTTTCAGTCGTTTATGAATTGCCTTCCATGAGAAGTCCAAAAGAAGGATTTGCTTTTTTATAACCTCCTGATTTATACCTCCGTGTGAAAAACGAAAGGTTTAAAACCCTGCTTGTGGCAACAAATAAGTCCATATAGCTTTCTTCCCTATTTGCAGGCACTTATTGCAAGCAGAAGTGAAAGATAGCTTTATGGACTTATTTAGAAATTTTCTATATAACAAAAATGTTTATTTGTCTTTTTTTCCGAATAAGGAGAAGTGTACATAGCGTTTGGGGTGAGCCTTCAAATCTTCCAGCAAGGATGCGGCATTGGCCGTTGTTGCGCTCAGGTTCTGATAGAAGGAAGGATCGTTGAAGAGCAGTCCTAAGCTATTGTCCTTACGGTTCAGCTTATCGGTCAGCATCTGCACATTATATAAGGTGGAATCTATCTTGCTGAAAGTCGATGCGTAGTCTATATCTTTCAGGTTGTTGCTGACCGTGGCAAAGTTGTCGGCTATGACGTTCAGCTTCCCGGTGAGTTGCGGCAGGTCGTTTTGCATCAACGTATTCAGTTGGCGAGTGGTCACGTCTAAATTGGCGGTCAGTCTTTCGGCATTGTGCAGCGTGGCGGCCAGTGCCGGGTCGGCCAGCAGTTTGTTCAGAGATTGCAGGATGGAATCCATCTTAGGCAACATCTGTTCTACTTTCGGCATCAGCTTTTCTTCGGCAGCTCCCATCAGTCCGGCGTTGGTCTTTCCCGGCAGTGTGTCTCCGGGTTGGCAGAACTCTGTGGCTGTGTGGTTCAGCAGCAGGTTCATCTTTACGGTTCCCAACATTTCGGCCACCAGTTCGCCCGAACTTCCTTTGGGGATGCGCATTTCCTTGTCCACTTCCACTTCCACCACCACGTGTCCCGGTTTGGCATAGTTGTAGTTGATGCTTCTCACTATACCTATTTTATATCCGTTGGCAAACACCGGGCTTGAACCGGCCAGTCCGTTGATGTCCGTATATTCCACATAATAATGATTGGCAGACTTAAACATGTTTATCCCTTTCAGATAATTGATGCCAAAGATGAGCATGGCCAGGGCGGCAATGCCTATCAATCCTATTTTCACCTCTTTTGTCATTTCTGTTATGTCTTTTTATGTTTTTATCTATTTTTCTTAAATTCCTTGATGGCCTCGTTCACGTCCATTTTCTCGCCGTTCTTGAAGGCGATGATGAATGCATCCTTGAACTTTGGCAATATTTCGCGTCTCATGCGCACTATCTTGTTATAGTCCGTAGTTTCTCCATACGTATATTTATAGATACCTTTTTCTTGATAATAGCCCACAGGAGTCACCCCCTTCAGCAGTTTGCTTCCTTTGGGGAGCACTTTGCCCGATGTCAGTATCTGCACTTTGAATACGGGCTTGTCTGTCCTGCTGTTCTCTGTCGAAACCTTCTTTTGCGGAGCGGTGGCAGGTTGGATCGGCTTTTCCTCTTCCGGTTCAGGCAACGTTTCTTGCAGTGTATCGGTTTCGGCCGATGCCTTTGCAGGGGTGTTGCCATTGGTAGCGCCGTGTTCCCGCTTGTATTCCAAAAAGGCTTTGTAAATGCTGTTGGCCAGTGTCGTTGTTCCTGAGTCGGACAGCAGGTATCGTTCTTCTTCCGGATTGGAGATATATCCCAACTCTACCAGCACACCGGGCATCGACGTGGCGCGAAGCACCAGAAACCCTGCCTGATGTACTCCCTTGTCTATGCGGCGTGCTGTGTGCCTGAAGTGCTTCTGTATGTGAGTGGCCAGCTTGACACTTTTCTCCATGTTCTTGTCTTGCAGAAACTCGAAGATGATGTAGCTTTCTGCCGAATTGGGGTTGAATCCCGCATACCGCTGTTCGTAATTATCTTCTATCAGGATGACGGAGTTTTCTTTCTTTGCCACTTCCAGATTCTCCTCCGTGCGGTGAAGTCCCAACGTGTATGTTTCCGCACCTTTCACGGTTTTTCCTTTGGCTACGGAGTTGGTGTGGATGGAGATAAACAGGTCGGCTTTGGCGTTGTTGGCTATTTGCGCCCTTCTGTCCAACGGGATGAATACATCGGTCTTGCGCGTGTATATCACTTTCACGTCGTTGCAGTTGTTTTGAATCTGCCGTCCCAACTTCAAGGCCACATTCAGATTGATATTCTTTTCTTTCCCGCGTTGGCCTATGGCACCCGGGTCGTGGCCGCCATGACCCGGGTCGATGACGACTACAAAGTCCTTTCCCGCCACTTTCAGGCTGAAAGAAGGAAAGGTCAGCCACAGGCTGAGCAGCAGAAATACTATTTTGAATCTGTACGTTTCCATATCAATCAATCTGCAAATGTAGCTATTTTTAATGAAAACTTGCCTTTTGCCGTCAA
>JAUNIV010000344.1 GCA_030523385.1 Bacteroidales bacterium
CATCACCATCATGCAGTTGCGCTGGTTGAGGTAATGCCGCCTTGTGCCGAAACTTTCTTTGGTCGTCAGCACTTGTCCCACGGCTATGCCGTGCTCCCTGAACAGTTCATAGTAACGGTTTATCAGTTTGGCTTGTCCCACGGCAGAGAACAGTTGCCGTTGGTCCACGCTGTCGAGTTTCCTCGAAGGCTGTATCTCGCTCCGTCCCGAGGCTACCGCTCCCGATGATACCAGTACCACCTCTATGCCTGCCTTGCGCAGCTCTGCCACCTGGTCCACCAAAGCCGACATGCGTGTCACGTCTAAGGTGCCGTCCTTGCGCGTCAGTACATTGCTGCCTATCTTTACTGCTATTCTTGTAAACCGATATGCCATTTCTTATTTCTTTTTGAAAGCGCAAATATAACCGTTATTCGTGAAATAACGCTTACTTCTCCCGTTTTATTTTACTGCACGAAGATATGAAGGTAGGATTTGTGGAATATGATAGTATGAAACACCTGATTTGGTGCTTTAAAAAAATTTTTTTGCCCTTTAAAAAATAATTTTCACCCTTTGAAAAAATAAATATGATACCGTGAAATTGCCTTAGTTGAGAAAAAAACTTATCTTTACCACCAATTTAAACTATTTATATCAAATTCTATGAAGAAGACCCATTCTATCCTTTGTGCTTTGGCACTGACTGGCTCGTTCTTTGGTTGCTCCGGCACGCCTCAGACTACGACCGAAACCGATTACACGCAGTATGTGAACCCCTTCATCGGAGCAGCAGACAACGGACATACCTTCCCTGGAGCCTGCCGTCCCTTCGGTATGATACAGACCAGCCCCGTGACGGGAGCCGTGGGATGGAGATACTGCTCGGAATATGTATATGAAGATTCGCTTATCTGGGGATTCACCCAAACCCATCTGAACGGAACGGGATGTATGGATTTGGGAGACATCTTGGTGATGCCTCTTACCGGAACACGAGCCCGTGCCTGGGATGCCTATCGAAGCACTTTCCCAAAAGAACAGGAAGATGCCGCACCGGGATATTACACCGTGGAACTGACCGAGCCGGGCGTGAAGGCCGAACTGACTGCCTCGGCTCATGCCGCCTTGCACCGCTATACGTACCACAAGGCCGACTCGGCTTCGGTGTTGATAGACTTGCAGCACGGACCGGCATGGAATGAAAACCAATATCATTCGCAAGTGCGCGAGTGTGAGACGAATTGGGAAGATGCGCAGACACTGACCGGACACGTGCGCAACAGCGTATGGGTGAATCAGGATTACTTCTTTGTGATGAAATTCAACCGTCCTGTGACCGACTCCATCAACCTGCCTATGGGTGAGACCGAAAAAGGTCGACGCATCATCGCTACTTTCGATGTGAAGCCGGGCGAAGAGGTGCTGATGAAAGTAGCCTTATCGACCACCGGCGTGGAGGGAGCCAAAAAGAACCTGGAAGCCGAAATCTCCGGTTGGGACTTCGATGCCGTGCGCACTGCCGCTCATGACGAATGGAACTCCTATCTGAGCCGCATCGAACTGACAGGCACGGACGAGGAAAAGAAAAATTTCTATACCAGCTTCTATCATGCGTTGATTCAACCCAACCAAATCTCGGACGTGGACGGCAAGTATCGCAATGCTGCCGACGAGGTGACAACCGCTCAGGGCGGAACTTTCTATTCCACGTTCTCCTTGTGGGATACTTATCGTGCCGCCCATCCTTTCTATACGCTCATGGTGCCCGAACGCGTGGATGGTTTTGTGAACTCGCTCATAGAGCAGGCCGAAGTGCAAGGCTTCCTGCCCATTTGGGGATTGTGGGGTAAGGAGAATTATTGCATGGTGGCCAATCACGGTGTATCTGTAGTGGCCGAAGCCTACCGCAAAGGTTTCCGTGGCTTTGATGCCGAACGTGCCTTTGCCGCTATCAAGCAGACGCAGACCGTATCGCACAAGCTGAAATCCGATTGGGAAACATACATGAAGTATGGCTATCTGCCGACCGACCTGATTAAGACCGAATCCGTATCCTCCACACTGGAGTCTGTCTATGATGATTATGCCGCTGCCGATATGGCTCGCCGCATGGGCAAGGAAGAAGATGCCGCTTATTTTGCCCGTCGTGCCGACTTCTACAAGAACCTCTTCGACCCGGAGACGAAGTTCATGCGTCCTCGTCTGGCAGACGGCTCATGGCGCACGCCTTTCAATCCCAGCGATGTGGCTCATGCCGAAAGTTCCGGCGGCGACTATACCGAAGGCAATGCCTGGCAATATACCTGGCACGTGCAACACGACGTACCGGGACTCATCGAACTGTTTGGTGGCACAGAACCTTTCCTTAATAAACTCGATTCCGTATTTACGGTGAAACTGGAAACCACGCAGGCTGACGTGACGGGACTTATCGGACAATATGCCCACGGCAACGAACCCAGCCACCACATCACTTATCTGTATGCGCTGGCCGGACGCCCCGAACGCACGCAGGAACTGATTCGCCAAATCTTCGACACACAATATCGTCCCGAACCCGACGGCCTGTGCGGCAATGACGACTGCGGACAAATGTCGGCCTGGTATATGTTCTCTGCCATGGGATTCTATCCGGTTGACCCCGTGAGCGGGAACTATGTGTTCGGTGCGCCGCAAATGCCTAAGTTTGTGTTGCATCTGGCCGACGGCAAGACATTTACCATCATAGCCGAAGGTTTGTCGCGCGAGCATAAGTACATCGAGAGCATCACGCTGAACGGTGAACCTTATACGAAGAATTACATCTCTCACGAAGATATTCTGAAAGGCGGAACATTGGTGTATAAGATGAAGTAAATCTTTTATTCGTTTATTCCATCTTTTGTCGTATCTTTGCCCCGCTAAAAAGACCTTATGAATCAGGACAGGCTTTATAATGACTTTACCGGTTTCCT
>JAUNIV010000345.1 GCA_030523385.1 Bacteroidales bacterium
TTTATTTTTAATATTGGAATCAGAGAGCCAACTACTGATTCGCATTAATAATTAATAAATTGTTTAACAATATAAGTCCTACGGGAACTTTATAGACAGCATCGACCGTTCAGCGGCCGTTGAACGGTCGATGTAACCATCTTCATCCGCCTCTGAACATATATTCGGGCATCGTTCGGGGGCCGCTGAACGGTGAAAGCAGATAAATGGGTGACTATACCTGCTTATTTTTAATGCCGGTACAAGATATGTTTCCTTTCATAAGTGAATCTAAATACATGGACTCCCTGCAAGACATAAATCCCATAGAACGGATGTTGGTGGATAAAGCCACAGCTACACGCACTCCCATCCAAGCCAGCTTTGAGCTGACTCCCTTGTGTAACTTGCATTGTGACATGTGCTACGTCCGCATGGGAAAGAAGGAGATGGAAGCAGCAGGGGGCCTGTTGCCTTTGCAGGAATGGCTCCGCTTCGCCGACCAACTGAAGGAGATGGGCACGCTCTTCATCCTCCTCACCGGAGGCGAACCGTTACTTTATCCTGATTTCAAAGAGCTATACAGCCGACTGAAAGAAAAAGGATTCATCCTTACCATCAATACGAATGCAACCCTGATAGACGATGAAACAGCACGCCTCTTTCAGGCATCGAAGCCACGGCGGGTCAATGTTTCACTCTATGGGGCAAGCAACGAGACCTACCAAAGCCTGTGCCACGTAGCACACGGTTTCGATCGCTGCATGGAGGGATTGAAACGGCTGAAAGAAAACGGTATCGATACCAAGCTGAACCTTACTCTCACCCGTCACAACGTGAGGGAACATAAGCAAATGCTGGGCATAGCCGATGAATGGGGCATGCCGGCACTGACCAACGGATACATTTCGGTCTATGCCCGTCCGGAATGTGTCACCACAATGCCGCTTGAAACAGTCCGCCCCGAGCCACACGAAGTAGCACAAGCCGAAATAGAAGCACTGAAACACAAATATGGCAAGGAATATGCAGCGTATGCAATCAATGCCCTCCGTCAGTTGGAACAGAAGGAGTCTCCCGTGCCCAACGGCATAGGCCTGACCTGTCATGCAGGCAAAAGTGCCCTGTGGATTAACTGGCGGGGCACCATAACTCCTTGCGTAGATATGGAGGTACCGGCCGTTTCGCTCCTTTCTGCCACCGTAGGCGAAGCTTGGCAACAGATAGTGACCGAGTGCGGGCGATTGCTTTCGCATGGCGAATGTGCCGGTTGCACCCTGCGCCCCATCTGCGATGTTTGCTATGCCAATGCTTGCAATGAAAAGAAACGGTGTGGCAGCATCGGCTACCTTTGCCGGATAGCCCAAGCCAAAAAGGAACAGATGAAAGGAAGTCTGCAATGACGTTCTACATTTGGTAATTCTATTTATCCTTGTTATGGATCATCTTCACGATGCCAATCCGCTGGAGCGGAAACTGGTGGACAAAGCCAACCGCACCCGCACTCCCATCACCGCCAACTTCGAGCTGACACCTACCTGCACACTCAACTGCGACATGTGTTTCATCCGCACCGAACGCAGTGTGGTGGAACAGTACGGCGGACTGCTGCCCCTGCAGCAATGGCTCGATTGGGCGGAGCAGCTCCAAAGCATGGGCACACTCTTCATCCTCCTCACCGGAGGCGAACCGATGCTCTATCCGCACTTTAAGGAACTCTATACCCGGCTGCGCGAGATGGGATTCGTCATCACCATCAATACCAACGGCACACTGATAGACGAGGAAATGGTCCGCACCTTGCAGACCCGTAAACCCAGACGGGTCAATGTCACCCTTTACGGAGGCAGCACGGAGACTTACAGCCGTCTGTGTCACAATCCGCAGGGCTACAACCGCTGCATGGATGCACTGAAGCTACTGAAGCAGGCAGGCATAGACGTCAAACTCAATGTAAGCATCGTGAAGAAAAACTTAGAGGACTATGAACAGATTATCCGGCTGGCACGCGAGCTGGATATTCCTGCCGAAGTAAACTCGTATATGTTTCCGCTGACACGCAGCGAATGCAGAGCCGCCCGCAACATTCAGGCCGAGCGGCTGGAGGCTGATGAGGCAGCCCGCATCGAGATGCTGTATATGGAATACAAAAAAGGAGACGGGATAACACGCTACATGCACGACTTGAAATATACGCTTGCCCATACGGAAGGCTCATCGGCCTGCTCTCTGGAATGTAGGGCCGCCAAGAGTTCGTGCTGGATTAATTGGCAAGGTATCATGACTCCCTGTGTGCTGATGGAAGCTCCGGCCGTTTCGCTTCGCCATACGCCGCCGGCCGCTGCCTGGAAACAGATGACAGAGACAGCCGCCATGCTGCCAGCACATACGGAGTGTAGCGGATGCGGCCTGCGCCCCGTATGCAATGTATGCTATGCCGCAGCAAGCAACGAAAAAGAAGTGGCGGGAAGCATGGACTACCTCTGCCGCATGGCCAAGGCCAAGGCACGAATTATAACGGACTTCGCGCCCGTAAGACCCTAAACAACGAAAAGACATGAAACTGAATATCGGCCCGCTGACGCTCGAACTATCGGGAGTTACCGAGCAGGAGATTCCTGCCAACAGCCGTCTGTTTCTCGGCAGTAACGACTCCACCAAAGAGGCAGATTTACACTATACTTTTCATTTTGTCGATCGCCTTCCTCTTCCGTCTGATGACTGGCAGGTGGTGTTCCGGCGCAACGACATCGTCATCTTCCGGCAAGAAGAGCGCGAAGCCCGTCTGCTGGCGGTAGGCCAGTTGTATGCCAGTTATGCCCTTTATCGGGAACGTAATGCCCGGGAGGCTGACATTTATTTCCTGCAAGCCATGAAGCCGGAGCTGACAATCGACACGCTGTTTGTCTCTT
>JAUNIV010000346.1 GCA_030523385.1 Bacteroidales bacterium
CCTTGCTTTTATGGCTAAAAAAGGGGTTTCATTCATTTATTGTTTGTATCTTTGCGGCCGAATTTAAATAGTAAAAAGGTATGAGTTACAATTTGTTGAAAGGAAAAAGAGGGATTATTTTCGGAGCACTCAACGAACAGTCTATCGCTTGGAAAGTGGCAGAGAAGGCTGTGGAAGAAGGTGCAACCATTACATTGTCCAACACACCGGTGGCCGTGCGCATGGGCGAAGTTTCTGCTTTGGCAGAGAAGCTCCATTGCGAAGTGATACCTGCCGATGCCACCAGCGTGGAAGATTTGGAGAATGTGTTCAGACGTTCCATGGAAGTTTTGGGAGGAAAGATAGATTTTGTTCTTCACTCCATCGGCATGTCGCCCAACGTGCGCAAGAAGCGTACCTACGATGACCTGGACTATGACATGCTGAGCAAGACACTGGATATATCGGCCGTTTCATTCCACAAGATGATACAGTCGGCCAAAAAGATGGATGCCATTGCCGAATATGGTTCTATTTTGGCTTTGAGTTACGTAGCCGCCCAGCGTACGTTCTATGGTTACAACGATATGGCAGACGCCAAGGCGTTGTTGGAATCCATCGCCCGCAGCTTCGGTTACATCTACGGTCGCGAAAGCCATGTGCGTGTCAATACCATTTCTCAGTCGCCTACCATGACTACTGCCGGTTCGGGCGTGAAGGGTATGGACAAGCTGTTCGACTTTGCCAACCGTATGTCTCCTCTGGGCAATGCTTCTGCCGATGAATGCGCCGATTATTGCATCGTCATGTTCTCCGACCTCACCCGCAAGGTGACCATGCAGAACCTTTATCACGACGGTGGTTTCTCCAGCGTAGGTATGAGTTTGCGTGCCATGGCCACTTACGAAAAGGGTCTGGATGAATACAAGGACGAAAACGGAAAGATCATTTACGGATAAGATAAGAATATAGTTTATTGTAGGGGCGGAATATTTTCCGCCCGATAACATCCGCGTGGCATATCCCTACGGAGAATGACAGAATTATGGAAACCGCTTTATACTTGCTGCCCGTCACATTGGGCGATACTCCTATAGAAAATGTGTTGCCTGCCTATAACAAGGAGATTATTTTAGGCATCAGACATTTCATTGTGGAAGATGTACGCTCCGCCCGCCGCTTCCTGAAGAAGGTGGACCGGAACATAGACATTGATGCGCTGACTTTCTATCCGCTGAACAAGCATACTTCTCCCGAAGCCATTTCTGGCTACTTGAAGCCTTTGCAGGCGGGTCAGTCTATGGGGGTAATCTCCGAAGCCGGTTGTCCTGCCGTGGCCGATCCGGGTGCCGATGTGGTGGCCATAGCCCAACGCCGGAATCTGAAGGTGGTGCCGTTGGTAGGTCCTTCTTCCATCATTCTTTCCGTCATGGGTTCGGGCTTCAACGGACAGAGCTTTGCTTTCCACGGCTATTTGCCTATCGAGCCTGCCGAACGTGCCAAGCGCATCAAGGCATTGGAGCAACGTGTCTATGCCGAAGACCAGACGCAGCTCTTCATCGAGACTCCTTACCGCAACAACAAGATGGCGGAAGACATCTTGAAGAACTGCCGTCCGCAGACCCGGTTGTGCATTGCTGCCAATATTACTTGTGCGGATGAATACATCCGCACCAAGACAATGAAGGAATGGCAGGGTAAGTTGCCCGATTTGTCTAAGATACCGTGTATCTTCCTTATATATAAATAAGGAAGATTACTCATCTACCACCCACTGCTTGTTATACGGTATGATTTTCTTCGGGTCGTAGCTCATGCCTTCCGGTGTGGGTATCTTCAGCACATACGTCCGTCCGCTTTTATTCATCAGCGAAGTTTCGCGCAGCCACGGGTTCAGATTCTTGAGCATGGCCAGTGTGATGCCTTTGCTACGCGCATACGCAGCCAGGTCGCTGATGCCGGTAGTTACCGTTACTTCCGTGCAGGGGATAGGCGGATATAAATCCGAAGCCCGCAAGCGGAATCCGAAGGAAGTAGGATTGGCAAACATCTGTTTGGCTGCCAGGATGCGATAGACATAGCGTGCCGTTTCTTCCACCAACTGCAAATCCAATGAATCATCTACCTGCTGTTTGCTTAGTTGCGTGGCAATGCGTGCCTGTCCGGCATTATACGAGGCGGCTACTGATACCCAGTTGCCATATTTGGCGTAGGCATCCCGCAGGTATTTGCAGGCAGCTTTGGTGGCTTTCTCTATGTGGTAACGCTCATCTATGTTGGCATTTACTTCCAGTCCGTAGTCGCGTCCGGTACCCGGCATGAATTGCCACAATCCCGCAGCACCTGCACCGGAACGTGCCGTCGGGTTGAGGTTGCTTTCTATCACCATCAGGTATTTGAAGTCATCGGGGATGTTGTTGTCTTTCAGTATCGGTTCCACTACGGGGAAGTAGCGGTTGGCCTTCTTCAGCATTTGCAGCGAGGTGCTGTGCATGTAGGTGAAAGCTAACAGTTCGCGGTCCATCCGCTCGCGGCGGTCGAAACGTCTCAGGTCTATTGTCCGGCCACAGAACTCTATGCTGTCGGGCACTTCGGGACAGCTGTATGCCAGTGCCGTACTGCCCGCATCGCTATGTACGGCGGTGGTATCTTCTTGTTCGGCCATCGGTGTGGCACAACTGTTGCCGATGCAGGCAAAGGAAATGGCTGCCACGGCAGCCATTATTCTGATAGTCTTTTTCATTCTTCGCTTGGTTTGTTATCTCTTTATGAATTTACATTCATCGACAAATATACTAATTTTTCATATATATGGCGATGTTCATTCAAAAAGATTGCGCGATGGAACAATAACTCACTCCTTCACCTGCACTTTATATCCCGGTGCATGTCCGCCAAATTCCGGTGCGTA
>JAUNIV010000347.1 GCA_030523385.1 Bacteroidales bacterium
ATCTCATTCCGCGTTACTACGACGTGCAGGAAGGCGAGGTGCTGATAGACGGCGTAAACGTGAAAGATACCACCCTGACAGACTTGCGGAACATCATGGGCAATGTGAACCAGGAAGCCATCCTGTTTAATGATACGTTCTTCAACAACATTGCTTTCGGTGTGGAGAATGCCACTCTGGAACAAGTGATGGAAGCTGCCAAAATAGCCAACGCACACGAATTCATCATGGCCAGCGAAAAAGGTTACGACACGATGATAGGCGACAGAGGAGGCAAGCTGTCAGGCGGACAACGGCAACGCATCAGCATAGCACGGGCCATCCTGAAGAATCCACCCATACTGATACTTGATGAAGCCACCTCGGCATTGGATACGGAAAGCGAACGGATGGTGCAGGATGCCCTGGAGAAACTGATGAAAAACCGCACCACCGTAGCCATTGCCCACCGGCTCTCTACCATCCGCAATGCCGACGAGATATGCGTGCTGCACGAAGGACGCATCGTAGAACGGGGCAGGCACGAAGAGCTGTTGGCACTGAACGGATTCTACAAACGCTTGTGCGACATGCAGCAAATGAAATAATTATCATACTATGAAAAAATAACAACTTTAAGAACAAACAACCTTTGTTAGCTATGAAATCCATTAAATTTCTTACTCTGCGAAGAATGGAGGCAGGTATATTCCTGCTCATCTTCTTCCTAATCTTCGGCACATTGGGAAGCATTATGGGCCTTCCCAACATGCTCAACACACTGATGAAGACTGCCTACAGTCTGCTGATGGAAACCGTGTTCTACCTGATGGCCATCACCGTGCTTTCGGGCGCATTGGGCAAGTTGCTGGTAGAATTTGGTGTAGTACGTCTGCTGGAGTTGCTCCTCCGCCCGCTCATGAAACCACTGTTCAACATGCCTGGCGTGGCCTCATTGGGAGCGGTCATGACATTCCTGTCGGACAATCCCGCCATCATGTCGCTCACCAAAGACAAAAATTTCAGCCACTACTTCAAGACTTTCCAACTGATTTCGTTTACCAACTTTGCCGCCGCATTCGGCATGGGACTGATTGTCATCGTCTTCATGTCCAGCTTGGGATATGCCTCGGCAGCTTTGGTAGGACTGTTCGGTGCTTTCATGGGCAGCCTTGTTTCCACACGGTTGATGCAGATGTTTGTACTGAAAGCCCATCCGGAATATGCCGAAGAACAGACAGCCGGAGGTAACGAACAGCAAATCTCCTTCAAGACCGAAGAGCAAAGCCTTTTCCTGCGCATACTCAATTCGCTGCTGGACGGCGGAAAGACGGGCGTGGAATTAGGACTAGCCATCATACCCGGCGTGCTCATCATCTCCACCTTTGTAATGATGCTCACCTTCGGCCCCAGCAATGTGGGAGTGGACAATGCAGGCGAAGCCATCTTTGCCTATACGGGTGGCCCGTATGAAGGTATCGAGCTGTTGCCTAAACTGGCAGGGAAAATTGGTTTCGTGTTCGATTGGCTTTTCGGCTTTAAGGATTCCACTTTGGTGGCCTTCCCCATCATCTCGCTGGGTTCGGTGGGTGCAGCCTTGGGATTGATGCCCAAATTCCAGGCCAACGGAATCATTGACGGCAACACGGTGGCAGTGTTCTCTGCCATAGGCATGTGTTGGAGCGGCTATCTGAGCACACATACAGCCATGCTGGACTCCCTCGGTTTCCGTCACCTCACCTCCAAAGACCTGATAGCACACACCATAGGCGGACTCGCAGCCGGAGCGTCTGCCCACTGGGCGTATGTAGGCATTGTCTTCCTCGGCACTCTATTCAGTTCCAATGTAGCGGAAAGCAGTGAAGGACAGGCGTGGTTTGTGAACGATGCCGGACAGAAGAGTATAATCCATCAGTCCACACTCCAGCATTACGATAATGGCTCGTATGCCCTCTTAGATTGGTATAAAGGGGAAAACGGCAAAATTGAATTTACCGTAGGAGAAAACAACGACATATTGGTGAAGAACGCCTACAAGACCAACCGGGGTTATTACTATGTAACCATCAACGAAAAGGCTGCCGATGGCGAAGCGCATTATGCCGTGTTCTACCCCAGTGAAAACTACTCCAAGTTTGCAGGCGACGACCGTTGCGGAACGCTTTACATCTATGCTTTTATCTATGACAGGAATGGCAAGGAAATGGAAAACGGATATTACTGGTTCCAGTGGGGAACACCTCCCTATCCGGTATTAGTTACTCCCGATGATTAAGGAAGATATATTACTCCACCGTTCAGCCAAGGCTGAACGGTCAGAGAAGATAACTGCAAGTGCCAACGCAGTTATCTTCTCTGAAAAAGGGATTCTACGTACTTTCTTAGCGAACCTTATAGCTGAAAGTAACCAATACTCCTTTATGGTCTGTAGGCCAAACATCCAACGGCTCAATAAACTTATCCTGAGACGTTTCCTGCACACGTTGCGAACGGACGATGGAGCCTTTCGGACCAAAAATAGCCGCATCTTTCACGCACAGGCCTTCTTCAGGATAATACCAGATGTAATCTATCCGGTCTCTTTCATCAGCTTTCGGTGCCCAAGTAATCTTTTCGGCCGGTTTGGCAGGATTATCAGACGGATAAGTAAAGCCCGGATAATTCAGCACATCGGGATAATGTTCGCGATAGGCATCTACAAATCCGGCCTCATCGAGCAATACCGGTACGGTCCAAGGGATAACCAATCCGTGATGGTCATACAAATCTTTGGTTTCTTCCGTCCAGTCCTGATGCGAAGGTTCGTTGAAATCACCTCCCAAGATGATGGTATAACCGGCTTCGCGGTCCTTACGTGCCTGTTCTATAAAAATCCGTATGGCGTCGTCGCGCTGAGAAGCCACGTTGC
>JAUNIV010000348.1 GCA_030523385.1 Bacteroidales bacterium
ATGCCATTTACCTTGCATGAGGTGGAGAAGTATATGGGCGACATCGGGGCGAATTGGGACAGAATGCAGATACTCCAGTCTTACATGCTGCTTGGCGGCATCCCGTTTTACTACAGCCTTGTAAAGCCGGCCGACAGTCTCGCACAAAACATAGACCACCTTTTTTTCTCGGAGGATAGTGTTTTGAGACTGGAGTTCGATGAACTGTACCATGCATTATTTTCTAATGCGGACTTGTATATCGAAGTGGTAAAATTGCTTTGCGAGCATAAAACAGGGCTTACTTATAAGGAGATATCCAAAGCCATTAAATTAGAAGGCGGAAAACTGACACGTGTACTTCTGAATTTGGAGCGGTGTGATTTCATTGAAAAGTGGGCGCAGTACGGTAACAAGAAACGGGAAGCGCGATACCGGATGATTGATTTTTATACAATGTTCTATTATAAGTTCATTGAACCGAATAATTTCAAAGACAGTCACTGGTGGAGCAACAACATTGACTCCCGCAGCATTTCCTCGTGGATGGGAAACGCTTTTGAACAAGTGTGCATGACGCATCACCGGCAAATAAAAGAGAAACTGCATATAGATTCGATGGCAACTTCTGTTTGTACCTGGTACAAAAAATCCGATGAAGAATTGCCAGGCGCACAAATTGACATGATAATAGAGCGTGCGGACCGTATTATCCATTTATGTGAAATGAAATTCAGTGAGAACAAGTATGCGATAACGAAGGACTATGAGATGAAACTTCGTGAAAGAGCCGGAATCTTCAACATGGCTACCGGAAACAAAAAAGCGTTGGTGCATACATTCATCACTACTTATGGCGTGGTTGACGGAAAGCACAAGAGCATCGTCCACAGCGAGGTGACAATGGATGACCTGTTTAATTCCTGACAATTATGATGATACAACAGATAACACAACGGCTGCAAGAGGTAAACACCTTGCTTGCCACTTGTAAGCAAGACAGCATCACCTTTGAACAGGCTATGCAGTTGTCCCTGTTCTATAAGGATTTCAATGATACGAACCGGATTGTGACGGAAGCGACTGCAATGTTCCATGATGATGCAAGGCAGCTTATGGATATTTCATCTTCCCTTCTTTCGGAGGCTGAAAGATTCCTGTCTTTGGATATTACAGGGCTGCAGTCTGTGGATTTTGAGGGTATCTTCGAGGAACATCTAAAACCGTTTGAAACAAAATACGAAGAAGCGAAAGGGATTTCCACCGGGCTGTGGCACGAGTATTCGGCAATGAGCAACCGGTTGGATTACCTGCCGCTCGACTCTGAGGATTACAAGTCACTTGACCCTGTGTGCGATGCCAAGAAAACGGAATACGACACTGCCCATGCACAGACCGACCTTTTATATAAGGAATGGCAGCAGGAACGTGACCGCACTTTCTGTGTGTATTGTTTCAAGCCGATGTTCCTCTCAGTGTTGGCCGAAAGGTTGAAAGGTATTTCAGAAAGTATCATCGGCGACATAAGACGGATGAAGGAGGACGCGCATGAGTGACGGCATCCTGTTCAAAGACACATCCGCATGGATGGACACTGTTGACCTCGCCTTGTGCCTGTTCATCTACGAAGTGTGCAACGACTGTCAGTTCGGGCATCTTTCCGGCAGCGACTTCGTGAACTTCATGAACCTGAAGCCGACTGTGCTGCCTGTCACCGTGCGACCGAAAGAGAACCTGCGCATCTGTTACATGGTGATGTCCGTGTCACAGACCGTCAAGCCGCGTGAGCGTGGCAAACAATGGGCGGAAGAGTTCCTGCAACGTTGCGGTATATCCAAGTCATATTATGACAAGCACCGCAATGACGTGTGCGCGCAAGGAACCACATTGGAGAACCGGGAATACCGCAAATCCATTGACAGAGCCATCGAAAATGCCCGGAAGCTGAACCGCACCCCGTAGCAGCCCGCCTGTTCCCCATTTGACATAACATACGAAGGACAGGGCAATGCGCCATACCGCTGAATACCAGCAGTATGGCGCATTGCCATTTTATGCACTTTCCCCATTTGAGCCACATTGTGCCACTTCAAGTCAAAAGTAACTTTGCAAGCGAAACATAAGGCATAAAACAGCAGAAACGCAATGTGTTATGCCAAGTGGCAACAGAAAGAAAAACAAATTGAAAGCAATATGGAAGCAGAAAGAAACTTACTCACCACCACCGAGGCTGCAAAGTACCTCGGACTCAAGCCGAGCTATCTCTACAAACTGATGATGCGTCGTGCAATCCCTTACTACAAGCCTAACGGCAAACTGTGTTTCTTCTCGAAGGCAGACCTTGATACATGGCTGACGAACATCCGTGTCAAGTCGCAGGCGGAGATTGACAGCGAGGCCGCGCAGTATCTTGTAACCCGCCGTGCGGACAAGTAACGACATTCAAATGAGATTCAAACATCAATCAAACAACATTCAGACTCCATTAAAAACATTTCAGTATGAATAATGAAAACCATGTGGCGCAGGCGAACAACAATGTTCCCGCGCAAAAGGACAACAGCGGAAAGAACAACAGCAAACAGCCCCGTGTAAGACGCGACATCAAGGCGGAAGCCGCACATGTGCTGGCGTTTCTCAACTCATGCACACTTTATCAGGCGGATGCCGTGCGTGTTACGGTCAGTCATGCAACCGGTTCCGGCAAGTATGAGGAGATCGCTCCGGCAGACAGGCTGGCCGTGAACCGATTTCTGAACCACGGCATGAACAAAGGCAACACTACTTCCACCGATGCCGTGATGAAATTCCGCGTCGAACGTTCGGAAGTCTTGATGAACTCCGTCACGCAATTCTGCACCCAGCCCCAGATTCTCAAGTCGACAGTTGC
>JAUNIV010000349.1 GCA_030523385.1 Bacteroidales bacterium
TGCTGAATCTGATACCGATACACACGCCCAAGATTGTAAAAATAATAGGCATCATCACCGCTGCTCCTAATCCGATGATATAACTGAAAACTTGTTCCATCCTTTTGAGAATTAATAATAAATGACTGTGTTTTTGACAATAGTATAAATTAAAAACTCCCCAAAATTAAGACCTTTTCTTAATTTATCAAACCCGAAATACATAATAATTAGTAAAAAGGCGAATTTTGAACGATTTGTGTCGTTATCGTGCACAATTAGCGTTGTTTTCGTGCACGAAAATTTAAAACAGGCGGATTGCACACGGACAATGATTGACCGGAATGGCTGTTGCAGCGGAGAAAAGTGTGGCTCGGGCAATAAAAATTTGTTTCGACTATAAGCAAACCTCTTAAGATGGCGATGTAAACTTCTGAGCGACTACATGCAAACTTAAATCAGTGTCAGTGATTCGTCAGTCAGTGGCAGTGATTAAGAAATGTGTATAGTCGTGATCGGTTTTGCATCAGGACGAAAAAGGTTTTGCTTCTGAATGAAACAAAGTATGTGTATGAATGAAGTTGGAGTATAAAAAGTGATGTCCATGAATAATTGTTCCTATCTTATTTGATTTTCTGACAATTAGTATTTATGTTTGCAATAAACTTAACTTTTGTGACAATTATGAGAATCATTAAGAGATATTCTTTGCTTTTATCCTTAGGGATATTGTTGTTTGGTTCCTGTGTATCGAAAGATTCCTCTTTAGGTACTGACCAGGCTGAATTAATACCTGCCGATACGCTTTGTTTCCCCATCAATGATTCCACTCATTACGAAAGTAAAGCCATGTTTCAGTTTGAATACTCGGGCAGGGAATATTTGTTCTTCCAAAATCAGCGTGATAAAGGCTCACCCCACATATCTATTTTCGATATAGAAAAAGAATGTTTGTATAAATCCATTCCTGTTTATAAGGAGGGTCCCAATGGTATACCTCATGTATTAGGAGGCTGGCCGTTAGACATGGATCATTTTATTGTGACAACAGGCTCTACTCAGTTTTATATGATAGACGATGCCGGACATATTACATACAAATCTCCTGCATTGTATGTTCGTAGGAAGAATAATGTTCCTTTATATGATGGCTATTGTGGAACGAGAGTTCTTAGTTATTACGCCAGTCCTGCTATTTTCCGTGATTCTTTGTTTTATTTTCCACAAAAAGCTGTAGGTTTCCCACATACAGCAGATAATTGGAGTACATCCAACCTCTTTGCTTACATGAACATGAATACCGGTGAATTAGGACGGACAAAGTTCTGTTATCCTTCAGTCTTTGATAAGGCTGAGGATATATATTCTGCCATTTATGGAAGAGATCACAGTTATGCAGATACGGGAAAGGATGTGGCTGTTTCTTTTGAAGAAACAGATAGCATTTATGTCTCTTCCGATTTCCATCATGTTCGTGCCTATAATGCGAAGAGCCGTTATTTCCCTCATTTGCGCCCCGAGCCCGAAAATCCGAATCAAGACCTGTTGACGTGGATCAGGAAGGATGCTAATACTCCTCAATACCATCATTTGCTATATGATAAATACCGCAAGGTTTTCTATCGTTTTGCCTGCATGCCTTACGAATATCCTGAGCTTCGCAGCCCGATGGATGAAGATACCGGTCGTGAGTTCTCCATTATCATATTGAATGATAAGTATGAAATAATCGGCGAAACACGCTTTCCCGGCAATACGTATGCCTATCGCCTTTGGTTCATCGGACGCGATGGCTTGTATCTGTCTCTTAACAATCAAGGGAATCCCGACTTTGATGAAGACAGGCTTTTGTTCCGTCGCTTGAAGTTGGAGTATAAAAAGTGATGGCAATGAAGAATATGTTTCGTTTATTTCTCTTTATATTGTCTGTCTGTTTGTGGTGCACCGCTTGTCGTCCCGGAAAAGATGAACAGTTGAGCCGCTTGTTTGCTTCCGTAGGAGTGGATGCTGCTACGGTGGAGAAAAGTAAGAACCTGATAATCGTCCCGGGCTACGGGTGCAGCCGTTGTATTGCACGTGCCCAAAACGCCCTTCGTGTATCGACAGATACGCTTTTTATCGTGATCTGCCGTTCGGAAAAAGATTTCCGTCTGATGACAGGCTATCGCGCGGACGAACTTCCCAACGTGTATTTGGATAAGGAAGAAACAGCCATGAAGTCCGGACTGGTGAAGAGTGTTCCCATGATTTATACATTGGAACGTGGCAAGTTCGTATCTTGCGAACCATTCTTAGACCGTGAAGACATGAATGAGGAACTTCCGCAGACGCAGATGGAGGCTGATCGCACAGTCGTTGATTGGGGTGATATGCCTTTGGGGGATACTCGCGAAGCCTTGTTTGTGTTGAAGAATACGGGTACGGAAGACTTGCATATCACAGACCTTTCGTTGTCTTGCGAATGTATGGAAGCATCATACGCGACCCGTGCCGTCCCGCCTGCTGATACCTTACATCTGCATGTCAGGTTCCGTGCCGAAGAAAGTGGAGATTTCTTCCGGGAGGTTTATGTTTACGGAAACTTTACCGGTTCGCCGGCCTTGCTTGAATTGAAAGGGAATATAGGGGGTAATTAAATTGTCCGTATTATATTTCAGTGCAGATATCAACTCTATTGAGAAGTAAGACGGCTGTTTCAATAAGCATACGGATAATGGAAGCATTTACTGCCATGTGTCGTTTCTTGACCATTAAAGCATAAAGATTTTATGCTCTGACACTAATGAGGCATCACATAATTTTGAATCTATGTGTGTTACTTCTATATAGTTTGCCTAAAACGGAATTATATCGAATTTATGCTAAAGCAGGAATATTTGTGCTGCCTTC
>JAUNIV010000350.1 GCA_030523385.1 Bacteroidales bacterium
ACTGACTACAGATGTCAGTTTCCCGGCGTGTATCCTCATCATGGCTTTTACTTCCCTGTTTGCCAACTTGTTTTTCTTTTCTCCCATGCAGTTGGGAGCGCGCGAAGGTGGATTTGCATTGGCAGTGGGTGGTTTGGCCATTCCGGGAGCTTTCGGTGTATATACCGGATTGATAACCCGGGTCCGCGAATTAATATGGATTGTGATAGGTGTATTGTTGATGAAAATAGGGAACGGTACACCTGATAATAAAAAATAAGGTTTATATGATGAATACGTTGGAAAATATCAAAGGAGTCATATTTGATTATGGAGGTACGATAGATACCAACAGTCGCCATTGGGCGGAAGTCTTGTGGAGTAAATATGCAGAACATCGGGTTCCGGTGGATAAAGAAAGTTTTCGTGAAGCTTATGTATTCGGAGAAAGGGCATTGGCAAAATATCCGTTTGTGCAGCCGACGCATAATTTCCATGATGTACTGATGATAAAGACCAAACTCCAAATGGAATATTTGGCCGAGCAACGTAAATTGCCGATGGATGAAAAGGCTTTGCAAAGATATGCCAGTCTGGTGGCAGATAGTTGTTATGAGTATGTGCAACATGTACTGGAAGTTACTCGTCCGGTAGTGGCAAAGTTGGCTGAGCGTTATCGATTGGTGCTTGTTTCCAATTTCTATGGAAACATCCAGACTATCTTAGCGGACTTCGGCCTGCTGGACTACTTCAGTGACATTGTAGAATCTTCTGTTGTAGGGGTGCGTAAACCCGATCCGGCCATCTATCGGATGGGAGTAGAGGCTATGGGTTATAAGCCCGATGAAGTGCTGGTAGTGGGTGACTCATTCTCGAAAGATATGGTACCGGCCAAGACTGTAGGCTGTCGTGTAGCGTGGCTGAAAGGCGAAGGGTGGGGAGGAGAAACCATAGACGAGTCATTGCCCGATGTGATTATTACAGATTTGGCTCAGTTGCCGGCTCTCTTATAATATAAGGTATATGGAAAAGCAAAGATATGCGTTGGTAAGAAGGGAATACATGTTCCCCTTTGTTTTGGTTACTTCCCTGTTCTTCCTATGGGGATTCGCTCATGCCATCCTCGATGTGCTGAACAAGCATTTCCAGGAAGTGATGGATATTACCCGTACCCATTCGGCCATGGTACAATTCATGTTCTATTTGGGCTATTTTGTCATGGCCATTCCTGCCGGACTGTTCATCACCCGATATGGCTATCGGCGTGGTGTGGTGCTCGGTTTGTTGCTCTATGGCATAGGTTCGCTGCTCTTTATCCCCGGCGAACGCTGGATGTCATTTGAGTTTTTCCTCTTCTCTCTATTCGTCATAGCCTGCGGACTGGTCTTTCTGGAGACTGCTGCCAATCCTTATATGACAGAGTTGGGAGACAGGGAGACTGCCGCCAGCCGTTTGAACTTGGCACAGTCTTTCAACGGATTGGGATGCATCTGCGGACCGCTGATAGGTGGCTTGTTGCTGTTCAATGACAGTGGCGAGGCCAACATCTCTTACCCTTACATGCTGATGGGCATTGTGGTGTTATGCGTCGCTTTGATTTTCTCCCGCATCAAACTTCCCGAGATTGTATATGCTGAAAGCGGGGAACAAGCAGGCACAGCTTCCAAGAAAAGCGGGCTTTGGAGCCATAAGCTGTTTGTATTCGGCGTTGCCGCCCTGTTCTGCTATGAGATAGCCGAAATCTCTATCAATAGTTTTTTCATTAACTACGTGGTAGATGACGGTTGGATGAACGCGCGCGATGCTTCCATACTGCTTTCATTCGGAGGATTGGGATTGTTCATGTGCGGACGTTTTGCCGGTAGTTGGATTATGCAGCACATCCGTGCGGAGCGGGTCTTGCTTTGTTGTGCGGTGGGAACTACAGTTGCCACCCTGCTGATAGTCTGCAATCTGGGAATCGTTTCTTTGGCCGCCCTGTTTTTGGTCTATGTATTCGAGGCCATAATGTTTCCCACTATTTTTGCCATTTCTCTGAAAGGGTTGGGCGTATATACCAAACGTGCTTCTTCTTTCCTGATGATGTCACCTATCGGAGGTGCTGTCGGCCCGTTGCTGATGGGTTATGTGGCTGATTGCAGCAATATGTCGATGTCTTTCATCGTGCCGCTGGTTTCTTTCTTTGTGGTGCTGTGTTATGCCCGATGTGCCGATAAAGCCGAAGTTGCTTTATGAAGAAGAAGTTTCAATTAGAAGTTCCTCACGGGGTGAATAAAGTATTGCTTCACACCTGTTGCGCTCCTTGCTCCTCGGCCATTATCGAGTGTCTGCTCTTGCAGGGCATCACACCGGTGATTTATTATTGCAATCCCAACATTTATCCGTTGGAGGAATATAACATCCGCAAGGATGAGTGTACGCGTTATGCCCGGTCTTTGGGATTGGAAATCATAGATGCCGATTATAATCATGAGGAATGGCGTTGTCGCATGGCAGGCATGGAGAACGAGCCGGAGCGTGGTGGCCGCTGCCTGCGCTGCTTCAAGATGCGTTTGTCGGAGACTGCCCACTATGCCCACGAACATGGTTTTTCGGTCATAACCACCACGCTTGCCTCCAGCCGTTGGAAAAGTCTGGAGCAGATAGAAGAAGCAGGCCGTTATGCCACGAGCCAATATCCTGATGTCACGTATTGGGCACAGAACTGGCGTAAAGGCGGATTGAGTGAACGCCGCATACAAATCATTAAGGAATACGGGTTCTATAATCAGCGGTATTGCGGCTGCGAATTCAGCATGCGTAAGGATGAAGTGGGGACATCCCGTTAATAGAATAAAATTAGCCAACTAATTCATACATAAAGTATTGCGAATTAGTTGGCTTTTTTG
>JAUNIV010000351.1 GCA_030523385.1 Bacteroidales bacterium
GAGTATTACAAGCAATGTGCCGAGGAAGGTACGAATGAATATCAGATAGAAGAAAGTAAACGAGCCGTCACGCAGATGGAGCGCATATTGGGCGACTCCGACCGTCTGCAAGCAGTGGCAGAAGATTTCATTGCCCACTACGAAAAGCGTGTGGCGGAAGGGAGCACGGTGGAGGGTAAGGCTATGTTCGTATGCAGTAATCGTACGATTGCCTATAACCTGTATAAGAAGATTATTGCTTTACGCCCGGAATGGGCCGTCGTCCCCGGCAAGGCAAATGAAACAGGCTATCAAGAGGGAATCGGGATGGCGGCAGAACCGATTTTAAACTATGGAAACCAGCCGCTTCCATTAGAGAAAATAAAACTGGTAATGACCCGTAACAAAGATGATGAGCAGGAATTGTATGACCTGTTAGGAACGGACAAGGAACGGGAGAAATTGGATGAGCAGTTCAAGAATCCGAAATCGAACTTCAAGATTGCTATTGTGGTGGATATGTGGATTACGGGATTCGATGTGCCTTGTCTTGACACGATGTATATCGACAAACCTTTGCAACAACACACGCTGGTTCAGACTATTTCGCGCGTCAACCGTGTCTATCCCGGTAAGGATAAGGGATTGGTGGTAGATTATATCGGTATCAAGAGCAACATGAATGCTGCCTTGAAGCGTTATGCCACGGGCGAGACTGACAAGGATTCGGTGGAAAGCGTAGAACAATCCATCACGATGGTGAAAGATGAACTTGACATCATCCGTCGTATGTTCGGCAAGTTCGATTATTCCAAGTTTACCACAGGTACGCCGTTGGAGCAACTGGATTGCTTGAACCGTGGAGCGGAGTTCATTCAAGCAACCAAGGAGCAGGAAAATCTGTTCATGGGACATACAAAGAAACTGAAATCAGCTTTCAACCTTTGCAGCAATAGCGAACAGATATCGGATGCAGAGCGGGAGAAAATTCATTTCTTCTGCGGTGTAAGAGCCATCATTTATAAACTGACAAAAGGCGAAACACCCGATGCCACGCAGATGAACCGACGGGTAAGCCAAATGATAGAAGAGGCTATACTGTCGGAGGGCGTAGAAGAAATCATCCAAATAGGGAATGACCGAGAGAATCTTGACGTGCTGAGTGAGGAATACATGGAGCGGCTTGCCAAATTGAAACTTCCCAATACGAAAGTGAAGTTGATGGAGCGGCTGCTCAAAATGGTTATCACGGAGTTCAAGAAGGTAAACAAGATGAAAGGCGTGGACTTTACCAAACGCCTAAATGCTCTGGTCGAGAGGTACAACGACCGAAGCGACAGTGCCACATTTGCTGATGAAGTCCTGACTGCTGTAGCTAATCAAATGGCTGACTTATTGAAAGAAATTAATAAGGAAAAAGCGTCGTTCAAGAAATTGGGTATCACGTATGAGGAAAAAGCCTTTTACGACATACTGAGAGGCATAGCAAAACAGTTCGGTTTTGAATATCCTAAAGAGAAGTTGCTGGCTCTTGCTGCTGAAATAAAGAAGATAGTAGCTAATAACTCTAAATATACGGATTGGGCAACGCGCACCGATACTCAAGCTGCGCTGAAAGTTGACTTGATTCTTATTCTTGACGAATATGGTTACCCGCCTGTAACCAACGATGAGGTATTTAAAGAAGTTCTTGAACAAGCAGAGAATTTCAAGAAGTATAATGATTAGAATATGATAACAGAATCTCAAAACATAGAATTCAAAGAAAGCTGGCGCGACGAATACCAGAAGTGGATTTGTGGCTTTGCCAACGCTCAAGGAGGTACATTGTATATCGGTGTGCAGGATGATGGAGAAGTATGCGGTGTACAGGATGCAAAGAAATTGATGGAAGACATTCCGAATAAGGTACGTGACATGATGGGTATCTTAGTCGAAGTCAATCTGGAAGAAAAAGATGAAAAGAAATATTTGGAGATTGTGACAGAGGCTTATCCTTATCCCATCAGTTTCCGAGGAAAGTATTACCAACGGAGCGGGGCTACGAATCAAGAGCTAAAAGGTGCGGCACTTGACCGCTTCATGCTTCGTAGGCAGGGCAAGACGTGGGATGGGGTTCCTGTGCCCTATCTGAAAGCAGAAGATTTAGATAATACTACGTTCGATTTGTTTCGTAAGTATGCGAAACGAAGCGGACGTATGGATGATGCGGATCTAATAGACGACAATCACGGTTTGTTGGAGAAACTTCGGCTATATGAAGGTAACTATCTGAAACGCGCTACAGCTTTACTGTTCCATCCCGACCCGGAGCTGTATGTTACTGGTGCCTACGTGAAAGTGGGTTTCTTCAGAGAGGGCATGGATTTGGTTTATCAGGATGAGATACATGGCAATCTGTTTCAACAAATAGCCAAGTTAATGGATTTGCTCTGTACCAAATACCTAAAGGCTATTATTACTTACGAGGGTATACACCGTATCGAAACGTTGCCGATTCCACGTGAGGCTTTGCGTGAGGCATTGCTGAATGCTTGCATTAACAAGGACTATGCAAGTAATGCCCCTATTCAGATTCGTGTATATGAAAACAAATTGGAAATTATAAACAGTGGTGTTTTACCTGATGGTTGGACGGTGAACACGTTGTTGTCCTCACACGGGAGCCATCCATATAATCCAAGTATAGCCAATACATTTTTCCGATCTGGTGAGATTGAGGCATGGGGACGTGGTATTGAGCGAATCATTACAGCTTGCAAGAATGAAGGATTTTCTACACCGGACTTCCGTTATGATGCTTCGGGTATATGGATGACATTTAAGTTTGAATATCCGGAAAGGGCAACTATTCAAGATCGATCAGAAACCATACAAAAGAC
>JAUNIV010000352.1 GCA_030523385.1 Bacteroidales bacterium
TGAAACATCTGAATGAAGAACTGGTAACCACTAACCACACCCGCGAAGAATACGTAAGCCTCTTCATGGACCTGTGTGCCGCCTACATAGACAAGCTGAACAAATATCAGGATTTGGTAAAGCGGAAGGTAAAAGCCAAACAGACAGACGACCTGCTGAAGCTGGTGAACGCCACCCGCCTGTCGGAAGCGGATGCCAAAGAATTCTTCGTAAATTTCGACACGGCTTTCCTCAACCTTTACCCCGACTTTATCGAAGCCTTCAACGCCCTGCTGCGCGAGGGAGAAGGAATCACACCCAAGCGGGGCGAGATACTCAACACGGAGCTGCGCATCTTTGCCTTGATACGCATGGGCGTGAAAGACAGTTCGAAGATAGCCACCCTGCTTTTCTATTCGCCACAGACTATCTACAATTACCGTAGCGCGGTGAAGAGCAGGGCGAAAAGCAAGGAAGACTTTGAGAAGCAGGTGGAAAAGCTCTGCACGGTGATTTGACAATCCTCCCCTTACAACGCTATCGGGACAAGAACCTTTATCCCTATGTTGCGCCCCATGTTGAAGACACCGCTCCTGCCCGTAACGGCATTCACATCGGCATACTTCAGGCGGCTCAAATGACTCTGGTAGGCACAATCGAAAATATTCCCTGCCGTGAGATATACGGAACAACGCTTCTTGTCACGATACACAATGTCTGTGCCGGCAGATACATTGAACAGCACGTATGACGGTGTGGGTGTTTCCGTGTCGTTCACCCTATACACATGATTTTGCCGGAAATTACAATCGGCCTCTATTTCGGCATACACATTATCCAATATGCCTTTCCCGCTGCTATGAATGTCGTAATGCAAAGTGGAAATCCAACGCGGAGCAGGAGTCATAGGCAGGTATTTGCTCTCATCCGGCTGATGAAGCTGGACGCTGTTCACGTATGAGAAGGAGTTCTCGAAATGCAGGTGGCGGAAAGGATGCAGCACCAATCGCATCTCACCTCCCCAGATGCGGGCATCGCCCGAAGTATAACGATAGACCGGAACACCATCGACCGCCATCCCGTCAGCACGCTGCAAGAATATGTAATTGTCTATGCGATTGGCAAAAAGCGAAAGCTGGAGGGAAAGATACTCCGAAGCATAATCCATCCCGGCATCTGCCTGCCAACTGTATTCCTGCTTCAGCCGGTTGTTGCCCATCTCATAGCGGAACGAACCTTCGTGCACACCGTTGCTGCCAAGCTCACTCAGGTTGGGAGCGCGGAAGCCGCGTGACACATTGAACCGGATGTCTAACCGATCGGAAGCATTGTAGATGGCTCCGATGCTACCCGTAAGTCCGCTGAAGGTACGAGAGAAAGCTGCAAAGCGCTCTTCACCGTCATCGGTCAGGGAATGACTGTGCAGGTGGCGAGTGTCAAAGCGCAAGCCGCCGGACACATGCAACCGATGGGCAAACGAACGGGAAACTGTAGCAAACACGCCCCAATCGAAAAGATTGTATGCCGGTATCAGAAACTCATCCCCCTTGTTCTCAGACAACTGATACATACCGCTCATACCGACATTGGCCTGCCAATCGCCCCACTCCGGCATCACATAACGCACATCATAGTTGACGGTATGGAGCATGAAGTCAAGCCCGCATTCGTCTCCGCTTTCTTCGTATTCCTGCCTGCGGTTCTGCTGATAGGCGGCAATGACCTTCAGCATCCCGTCACCAATAAGAAACGAATTGTCTGCCACCGCCTTGTAATGGTGCACCTGTTGGAAAGGAGCCAACTTGCCATACTTCTTGCCATTGTCTGTCCGTTCCAGTTCACCGGTTTCTTCGTTGCGTTCTCCCTCTACAATGCCCGGAGTAAGGTGGTAATAGCTCAGCTTCAGGCGCGAATATCCCCAACCGCCATTCGTCCCCAACAGACCCGACAAAGCACGTTCGCGGAAGCGGGATCCCGGCACATAGCCGTCATACTTATTCTTATAGTCGTGCGCCATCTTGTCCGAGTAGCGCCAGTTCCATACGACTTTCCCCCGGTTTCCGGCAAAATCTACAGAATAGTCAAACAACCCGTTGTTCGTCTGATATTCCGTTGCCACGTCTGCTTTCATCTCTCCGGCCGGCAGCTGCGGCTCATCGTGAAATATCAACACACCGGCCATGGCATCCGAACCATACATCAGTGAAGCGGGTCCTTTCAGAATCTCTACGGAATGAACACTTTGGGCATCTACCTCCACACCGTGCTCGTCTCCCCACTGCTGCCCTTCCTGCCTCACACCGCCGGCCACTACCAATACGCGGTTATATCCCAATCCGCGTATCACAGGTTTGGATATGCCATTGCCCGTAGTGATTTGCGAGACTCCGGGTTGCCGAGCTATGGCATCAATCACATTGGAGAACTGCCGCGTGTGCAAGTATTCCGGACTGACTACAGACACCGGAGCCGGAGTGCGGCTAAGCCTTGCGTTGCCCGTAAGCCCGGTAACAGTGATTTCGGAGAGATGTACGCAACTGTCCTGCTCCTGCGCACAAGCCCAACCAACCACACCAAATATCCCAAGAATAATACATACTATTTTCTTCATCTTGCTTTTACCTTATTATATATAAATACTAAATGTTTGCAGAATAAGAGCGCCCTGCCACGATTCGTACAATTAGACTTACGCGACAGGGCACTACTTATTGTTTAACCGCTGCAATATTAAGAAAAAAGTATCAATGCCTCCAAATATAGCAAGTATTATTGTTCTGGCAAGAACACTTTTTTCAGAAAGAAGCCTCATTTAGCCTAATTTTGTTTGCTATTTAAAAAAATGTAGCTATTTTTGCATCAAATATGTATGCC
>JAUNIV010000353.1 GCA_030523385.1 Bacteroidales bacterium
AGGCCGTAAGGAAAGCCTATATCAGACAGCCCTTAGTATGAAGAAGGAGGGTATCCCGATGGCAATTATCATCAAATGCACCGGCCTTTCCCAAGAAGAAATAGAAGCCTTGTCCTAAAGGACCGGCCTTATGAATTAGTGTATGCGATATGGGGCGGCAATAATTATCAACGCCCCATATCACATTGTCTGCCTACTTTCTTTACAGTCGTCTTAATTCATCGTTGGCGGCTCCCGTACCTTTATATTTGCTTCGGGTGGCGTTGAACATATAAGTGGCAGAAAGCATCACGCTGCGCGAATCATAAATAGTCTTGTAATGCCTGCGGTTTACCAATGTCACTCCATATCCTTTGTACCGATAGGTGTCCAGCAGGTCGTTTCCCTGTAAACTCAGGGTCAGCTGATTCTTCAGGAAAGATTTGCGGATGCCGATGTTCAGCATTCCATATCCTTGACGCTGTTCGTCGGCATAGCTTCCGGCACTCTGATACTCGCCGGACACGGACAGGACAATGGCGGCAGGAAGCCGGAAGTCATTGTTCCATTGCAATAACACCATAGGGTTGTCATAATCCAGCTTGCCGTCCTTAGTTTCCGTAGAAAAGAATTGTTGCGTGAAGTAGATGCTCCACGACGGTTCCCATATTCCGATTTTCGGTGCGGCAGTCAGGTTGACATTCAGCCGTTGGTATTTGTCGTAATTGCGCTTTGTCTCCAACAGAATGGAACCTTCGGCATTGTACAGCGAGTTCTCAGACCAAATATAGTCCTTGATGTATTGATAGGAAACCGAAACATTCAGCCAGCGGTAGGCACTCATCCATGTCACGTCGTGCATGGTCTGAGGTTGCAGCAGCGGGTTGCCTGCCTTATACATGAAGCGGTTGCTGTATTGCACGGCATTGTTCAGCATGCTGTAGTTGGGGCGCAGGGTCTTCAGCGTGTAGCTGAACGAATGGTTCGATTTCTTCACCGGAAAGGACAAGGACACATTGGGAAACCAGTCGTCGAATTTACGGCTCTGCCCGTCTTTCTTCACATCTTTCTCGTAATAGTCAAATTGTGTATGTTCGTATCTCAGTCCGGCGTTGAGCGAGAGTTTGCCGATGTTGGTGCGGTAGGCAATGAATGCGGCAGCCTTCTGTTCCTCCACGCGAGTGTCCGAAGCAGGCACGATGTCTTCCATCGTGCGGTAGTCGCTGTTCCGTTCCGTCCGTATCAGTTCTCCACCCATGTTTATGCTTCCGTTGCCTAACGGATGGCTCAATACCAGCTTGCCGGCATACAGGTCGTAGTCTGCGTTGCTGAGGCTGGTCACTGTCCGGCTTTGCTGCATGTTGCTCTGTTCTTCCACTTCCTGGTCCTGATAGCTTTTTCCTTTCACGTAGTCAAAGTTGAAGTCGATGCCTAATTTGCCGCCCACCAGTCCGTTGTAATACACGTTCAGTTGTTGGGTCGTGCTTCCCAACCGCATCAGGAAGTAAGTGTCCATCTCGTCATACGCCTGTCCGTCGGCTTTGACCATGTATTGCTGGAACGCATCAAACTGTCCTCCGCTGTAGGGCATGCGGTTCAGCCGATAAGAGGCTCCTATCGAGTGTTGTTCGTTCAGTTGTCGGTTGATTCCCACCTGCAATCCCAATGCTTTGGCATAGTCGTTCATCCTCAGCCGGGCATCGTCTTGCAGGGTCCAGTGCGTATCGCCATAGATTTCATTGGTGAATTGTTCGTCCTGCCATTGCTTGAACAGCTGATGCTGCACTGAGCCGAACACATCCCATCCGCCATGCCGGAAGTTCAGATTGGCCTGTTGCATGTGTCCCCAATAGTGTGCCTTGCTTTCGGCTATCCTTGCATAGCCTCCCAATCCTTCTCCCACGGGTTTCACCGTCTTTATTTTCAATACGGCTTTCACTTCGGCATCATATTCTGCTCCCGGATTGGTAATCAGTTCCACTTTGGCTATGTCTTTGGAGGAGAGTTGTTCCAGCTCCGATTTGTCGCGCATCAGCCGTCCGTTGATGTAAACAATGGGAGTTCCCTTTCCGAACACTTCGATGTTCTTTTCCGGGTCGATGCGCAGTTCCGGAATCCGTTTCAATACATCCGTACCCGTGCCCACGTTGCTCAACAAAGTGTTTTGCACGTTTGTGGTGAGGCTGTTTCCTTTCATGGTATAAGTAGGCCGATGGCCGACGACCACGGTTTCATCGAGCGCGACGGCATCCGGTTGTAGCGTCAGGTCTCCCGTTGTGCCGTCTTTCACTTTTAGCCATAAAGGCTTATATCCCATATAGGATATTTGGAGCAGTTTCTCCCGGTCGTCCGTTTGCTCGAAGCGAAATGTCCCGCTTTCATCGCTGATGGTTCCGGCTATGAAGGCAGAGTCGGGCAACGAAAGCAGAACTACATTGGCAAAGCTCACGGGCTTTTGGTATTCGTCTGTCAGTCTGCCGCTAATGCCCTGCGCGCATACCGCCGATACGCAAGCTATACAGAGCATGGCTGATAATAAGAATCGTTTCATTTTAGAGTGTATTTAATTGTTTGTTTTGTTTTATTGGCAAATGTAGAACTTTTCAGTCCGAAATTTCCGGACTGGACAAATAATTTTTGTTAGCTCCTATGAAAACAGAAATTTGATACTGTGAAATGGTGGATTTGACGCCTTGAAAAACTTTTTTCACCCTTTGATAATTTTTTTTCGTCCTATGGAAATAATATGACATAGTATGGAGCATGTCTTTCCGGTGAGGCAAACGCAGAAAGGAACGGAAACTCTACGTGATTTTGGAAAAAGTGAACACAAATATAGATAATATAAATAATGTAGAGAATATAGAGA
>JAUNIV010000354.1 GCA_030523385.1 Bacteroidales bacterium
TTTAAAACATGAATCAGAAGCGATTTTCAACTCCTGATTCGCATTAATAATTAAAAACCAATTGAATTATGAAAAAAACTAAGATTATGGCTTTATTGCTGAGTGCCACACTGGTGTTCAGCGGATGTGGAAACATGAGTAATACCGCTAAAGGCGGTTTGATAGGCGGTGGCGGTGGTGCTGCTCTCGGAGCCGTGATAGGTGGTATAGCAGGACATGGCAAAGGTGCTGCCATCGGTGCCGCTGTGGGTGCTGCTGTGGGTACAGGTGCCGGAGTGCTGATCGGAAAGAAGATGGATAAGGCTGCTGCCGAAGCTGCACAGATAGAAGGCGCACAGGTGGAACAGGTGACCGACAACAACGGATTGCAGGCCGTAAAGGTGACTTTCGACTCAGGCATCTTGTTTGACACGGGCAACTCTACATTGGGAAGCGCAGCCAAAGCATCATTGAGCAAGTTTGCCAACAATGTGTTGAACCAGAATCAGGATATGGACGTGTCTATCTATGGATATACCGACAATCAGGGTTGGAAGAACAGCACGGCAGAGCAAAGTGTTCAGAAGAACTTGAATCTTTCTCAGGAGCGTGCACAGAGCGTAGCCAGCTATCTGTTGAGTTGTGGTGCTGCCACTTCGCAAATCAAGTCGGTGGAAGGATTGGGAGAAGCCGACCCCGTAGCCAGCAATGACACTGCCGAAGGACGTCAGCAGAACCGTCGCGTAGAAGTGTACATGTATGCCAGCCAGCAGATGATTGAGCAGGCTGAAGCGGGAACGCTACAATAAATGAAGAATTAAGAATGAAGAATGAAGAACGGGGTAAACTAAAATTCTTCATTCTTCATTTTTAGTTCTTAATTTTCTTACTCCTTTGTGTGTTCGTTTGTTTTTGGAGTAATCAAACAGGGGCAAAGGGTCTAATATTACTTTCTTTTGTGCCGACGAGGCATGCAGCAGATGGACTTTTCCGTTTACCAGGCAGGCGAATCCCACATGCACCACGTCCAATCCTTGAATGTTGGTGGCGATGGCGAGGATGTCGCCATTCTTTATGCCTAACTCTTCTGTCGGAGCATCCAGCTTTTCTTTGGGGATGAAGAATATCGGCACGTCTTTCCACTTTTGCTCGATGCGGGCTATCTCTGCTATCAGGGACGGATTGTCTTTCAGTTGCCGATAGCTGTCCGGATGTCGGGTCATGAAGTTCAGCGTAAGCAGGTAGGATTGTGCTAAGGGTGAGTCTGCGGTTTGCTCCTTTATGAGTCCCTTCCGTTCGTTCTCCTTTATCCAGTCGCTGAAATAATGCAGTCGGGAGGCATATCCCTCCGGTTTGCCGTTGCGGTAGCGGATGCGTTGCAATGATTGTTTGAAACTTCCGAAGTCTTGTTTCCCTTCTTTCTCCGTCACGGCCAGTGCCAATACGGTTTCTACAAACGTGGTGCAATCGGCCTTATCTAAATGTACCACTAAGGTTTCTTCTGCATGCACATCCAATGTGTTTGCCACGTAGGGAATGCCTATCAGCTTGCGGGCATAGAACAAAGTGCGGCAGCTATCGGCAGGAAGTGTGGCTGCTTCGCGGAGCAAGCGTTCCACCTTTATGCTGTCTGCCTCCGATGCAAATGCCGGCAAAGACATGGTCGCACTTGCCAGCCCAATATATATCCATCTACAGAGTTTCTTCATGTTTTTTGTTTGTAAAGATACGACTTTCCTGCAAATCCGATGAATATCTACTGCCAATCAAGTGTTAAATTAATCCTAAAGCTATAGACTTACAGCTATTTGCCGTATATTTGTAGAAACTCATCTTTTAACACTGAAAATATGAAAACACGAAAACTGATAGGTTACTTTGGCAGGGTTTCGCTACCTGCATTGTTATTGGCCGCTGTTGCTTGCACCCATCCGGGTGCTCAGAAAAACGACACTCCCCTGCCCCATGAAACTACTATCGTCCGTCTGTTGGCCGAAGCCGATAGCCTGATACAATGCGACACTGTCTTTTTCAACGCCTTCATGAAAGATATTCGTCCCCGAATCTGTCGGAATGATTCACTTGTATTGGCTAAGATGGATAGTGCCATACAGCTGAATCCCGACCGGAAGAGAAGTTATTTAGTCAAATATATCTACCTTATGCAGGGGTTGCAATTTGATAGGATACTTCCCCTGCTCCGGCAGATGGATACTCGTTCGGAGAGCATGCTGAGTGCCGATTTGCGCGTCATGAAAGCTATACTGGAAGATCGTGAGGGAAACACTCAGATTGCCCAACGAGACTTTCTGAAAGCCGATTCCTGCTATGCCGCTTACATGGAGCATTGCGACTCTATTCAGTATGGAACTTATGGCCTAAGCCGTGCCTTGAACTTGTCTTTGATGAAGAATGATTTTGAGATACTGCATCGCGAGATAGAATTGTACGATAAGGTGCATCACGAGAATATAGATAAGGACAGTGTCTTGTGGCATATAAAGAGCAAAGAAGATTTTTACCGTTTCATTTTTGAAGGAAAGGAGTGATGCGATATGGGAACCTTAGGATGTATCAACGACATGATGCGGCGCGACAAGGAGAACCGCGAGCTCCGTTACCGCAACCGGGAGCGGATGAACGAAACGCGCAACCGGCTGATTGAAGTCAAGAAAAGACAAAGCAGCCGTTCTTCTTCAGAGACAATCAAACGCATGGAGAAAATTGCGCAACAGACTTTGGAACGCGAACATCTGGAGCAGCAAAGTTTCTTTCGGGGAGCATTGTTCTTTATACTCTTAGTATTGGGGATTAGCGTGATTGTATTGCTGGTTATTGCTTGCTTTGTAGCTTGATAATC
>JAUNIV010000355.1 GCA_030523385.1 Bacteroidales bacterium
AGAGAAAGGCCGTAAGGAAAGCCTATATCAGACAGCCCTTAGTATGAAGAAGGAGGGTATTCCGATGGATTTTATCATCAAATGCACCGGCCTTTCCCGGGAAGAAATAGAAGCCTTAGCTTGATTAATGCATCAGAGTTGAACATGGGACAGTCATAGCCATATTCAACTCTGATACCATTATTCCGAAATAAGCCTGAAGCCCTTCTCGGTATTTTGCAGCTTCTTTTGCTCGCGATCGGCTTTGCTGTGTTTCCGGAGCTTATAGCGTGCCCCTATCATGAAGATGTTTCCCCGGTTAGTGAATCTGTTGTCATAATAATAAGAATATCCCGGCATCTCGGTGTGGCGTTCTATGTGTTTTTCCCATCCGATGAAACGCATGCCCGCCATTATGTTCCAACTGTCTGAAACATTATACGTGAGTGTCAGATTGGATTCCGGAGATGAATAGGTGCGCATATACATGTCATAGCTGTAATCGGGTAGTCCATAGGAAAAAGTCAATCCGGCTTTGCCGTAATCCAGTCCTCCATAGGCATATCCCGAAAAATAATCGTTCTTCTGACGGATGTCCGGATATTCAAGGTGGTGGTACATGAACCGGATGCCCACGTAACCTATTCTTTTGATGGTATAACGGACATTCACTCCTCCGGAGAATAGTGTTGACTTTCCCTGGTTGGCCAAAGACTTTTCATAATATCCCCCTTTGTCTTCTCCGGCAGAGACAATGGCATCGTCAATCCGTCGGTATTCAAGGGATGGCTCGATGTAAAAGGCACCTTCCGTCATGGTGTAGGACAGCCGGTATTTGCTGACATGGTAAGGCTTCAGATAAGGGTTTCCCGACGAAACAGTCAGCGTGTCAGATGACGTGTTATAGGGATTCAGCTGCACGATTCCGGGAGAAACAGATTGCATGTTGAACTGGAAAGCCAGCGAATGCCGGGCGTTGAAATGATAGCCCACGCCTATTACCGGACGCAGGTTGTAATAGTTGTCTTTGTGTTCTTCTACTTTCCTATATACGGCATCAATGCCCAAAGAGGCGGCCAAGGAAAATCGTCCCCATTCCCGGTTCACGTTCAGGTATAGATATTCGTCCCATTCCCGGTGGCTGAATGCCGATGGGGATTCTCCCCGCTGTTTGATACGGTTTGAAAGGAAATAAGTATTCAGTCCCATCTTGAACTGGAAACCGGCCAAAGCAAATTGATAGGAAGGCGTGAAGGAGATGCCTGTCCGGCTGTTATGGAAGTCATAAAAAAGTCCGTATGAGCTGTATTCATTCTCTTCCCATTGGTCTGCCCGGTTGGTGTTTTTACTTAGGCTCAGTTGCAGCAGGAAGTCAATGGCCGATGCGTTTTCAAACCGATATTTATGATACAGGTTCAATGAGCCCGTGTAAGACTTGTCGTTCAGTTCCCTCCAATGTCGGTAGTCCGTCACTTCTCCGGTACTCCTGTCCGTAATCCGGTCTTTTCCTTCGGCTTCGCTCCATTGTGGAATATAATCGAATGTCATGCTAAACGATGAATACTGCCTGTCATTCCAAAGGCGGTCTCCACCCAATGCCACGTATGTGTCGTCATAGTGTGAGTTGCGCTTGTAGGTCAGTTCGCGCAGCGATCCGGCAGTCATGGTGTTTTCCGTCATGTCCGACTTATTGTTCAGGAAAGCAAAACTCTGTGCCGAAAGATAGAAAGAAGAACGGCTGTTCCCTGTTTCCAATGAAGCATCTGCAATGCCGAACCGAATAGCAGGGTGGGTGTTGATTCCGGCATTGACCAGCGTGTATTTACGGTCTGACTTTTTCACTTTGATATTGACCACGCTTGTATAGCCTTCGCGCATGAATTCGGCTGAGGCTGTCTGTACCACATCCACCGATATGATATCTTCAGGACTGATGGCCGACAATCCTCCTTCGCGTCTTACTCCGTTTATCAGTACCAGTGGCTGTGATCCGTTGCTCATGAATATTTTCCGGGTGTCAGGGTCTATGGTCAGAGCGGGTATTTCCTGTAGTGCCTGTATAATGTCTTTTTTCTTCATGGAAGCGGCAGAAAGCATGAATGTCTGTCCTTGGGCGGTTCGCTTCACGGTATTGCTCCGGTTGGCTTCTACGGTAACTTCTCCAATCTGGATGGCATCGTCTGCCAGCACACAGTCCAATGTCATGTCCTTTTGCAGGTCAACCGGAAGTTTCAAGGTCTTATATCCCACGAAGCTGACCGACAGGACATATCTGCCTGTAGGCTGTTGGTCGAAAGAGAACTGCCCTTCCGAGTCACTAATGGTGCCGGCAGCGAGCGTATTGCCGTCTTCTTCCATCAATGCCACCGAAGCATAGGCAATCGGTTCTTTTTGGCTGTCTGTCACTTTCCCGTTCAACATGGCTGTCTGTGCATTCGCACCGACCGACAGAAGGAACAGGAACATACATATTCCAACAATCTGTCTCATAAATTTTCTTTGTTTGCTAATTAACTCTATCCTTCATTAAAGTTAATAATAATATTTTTTATCACGTTGCAAATATAGAACTTTTCAGTGAAGTGTATCAACTAAGTTGACAAAGAACCCGCAAAGTTGGAAAAAGTGAACACAAATATAGATAATATAAATAATGTAGAGAATATAGAGAATCCAGACAATGCAAAAAATAAAAATAATAATAACTCTAAGAACTCTATGACTACCGATGAAGGAAAAATTTTTAATTTTTTGTCCGTAGATTCGTTGAGAGAAAGCCATACGCTGGACTTGTGATTATGGGAACTTTGAAAAGAATAGTTCTCCCTTCTTTTGTTCATATTGG
>JAUNIV010000356.1 GCA_030523385.1 Bacteroidales bacterium
ATTTAAAATTTATAATTTAAAATTGATAAAGCCTCCTTTAATTCTTTAAAATAGAAAACAATTATCAGCCTATGGAACGTAAGAAAATCACATTCGACAGCTTTATTCGTGGGGTCATCCTCGGACTTATCATCATTGGTGTTCTTATGCTTCTGAAGCGTCTGAGCGGTGTGCTGCTGCCCTTCTTCGTCGCTTGGCTGGCGGCATACATGATTTATCCTTTGGTTTCTTTCTTCCAGTATCGGCTTCGGTTGAAGAACAGGTTCATATCCATCTGCTGCGCCCTGATTTCCATTGCCTTGGTGGGAACTGCCGCTTTCTTCCTGCTCGTTCCTCCCATGGTGGAAGAGTTGGGACGGGTTAAGGACTTGCTGGTAGAATATTTCTCCACCGGCAGTACCGACGGCAATATTCCCAAGACGCTTACCGAGTTCATGCACGAGAATGTCGATACGCAGCTCATCATGCAACTGTTCAACGAGAAGGACGCATTGTCGGCACTGAAGGAGACCCTTCCGCGCGTATGGGCGTTGCTTTCAGAGTCCATGAATCTGCTGTTCAGCGTGTTCACATTCTTCATCATCCTGCTGTATATCTTCTTTATCCTGCTGGACTACGAGAGCATTGCCGAGGGCTGGACACACTTGGTGCCGAAGCGATACCGCAGTTTCGTCATTGGCCTGCTCAACGATGTGAAGGACGGCATGAACCGCTATTTCCGCGGACAAGCCTTGGTGGCGCTATGTGTCGGCATCCTGTTCAGCATCGGCTTCTTGATTATCGACTTCCCGTTGGCCATCGGTCTGGGACTGTTTATCGGTGTCCTGAACATGGTGCCCTACCTTCAAGTGATAGGCTTCATTCCTACGGTGATGCTTGCCATACTGAAAGCAGCCGATACGGGCGGCAATTTCTGGATTATCATAGCTTCAGCCTTGGCCGTGTTCGCCATTGTGCAAGTCATACAAGACGGCTTTATCGTTCCTCGCGTCATGGGAAAGATTACCGGCCTGAATCCCGCTATCATCCTGCTTTCCCTCTCCGTGTGGGGCTCTCTGATGGGGATGCTCGGCATGATTATCGCCCTTCCGCTCACCACCCTCATGCTGTCCTACTATCAGCGTTTCATCATCAACCGCGAACCGATACACCATGCCGAACCGTCTGATAATCAAGAACCACCTGAACAGATAGAAGAATAAACATAACTTTTTTCATCAAAATCATTGCAAATTCAATAAAAGTACCTATCTTTGCAGCCGCTAAACAGCAATACGGATTGATTCGCTAGCTCAGCAGGTAGAGCACAACACTTTTAATGTTGGGGTCTTGGGTTCGAGCCCCAAGCGGATCACCAAATAAAAGGCCTTCAGTAATGGAGGCCTTTTGCTGTTTTAGTCGTTTGTCTGCCCCGAAAGAACGGAAATTAAGAACAACTTTGAAGCACAAATCAAAGTGTCGTGCATCAAGCAAAGTTTCTGATAAGATTTTGAAAATAAAAAGAAAAGCGTATATTTGTGCATCACATTAACAGATACATGATTATGGATGCAGATATAAAGAATAAAGTAGAATATGTGATTGCCGTGATAAATGAGTTTGCCGCTGCACATTCGCTTAATACACGGCAGGCGTACCGTTATCTCGAACGATTCAAAGGATTGGATTTTGTCATCCGTTTCTATAACGTGGAGCACACCTTTTCGTTCGAAGATGTCATCGACGACCTTACCGCATACTGTCATAGGAATGGAGGGGCATTGGTATGAAATTATATCACGGTTCGAATATAGACATTACTCATATAGACCTTACTTTATCTAAAGTCGGGAAAGATTTTGGTTGCGGCTTTTATCTGTCAGCAGACAAAGACCAAGCTATGGAGTTGGCTGTTAGGAAAGCTGAACAAATAGGCATGGGTACGCCTGTCCTTAACACCTATCTTTTTGATGAAAATCTGCTTCACACCCCAATCCTGTCAGTTTTAGAATTTAAAGGATACACTAAGGAATGGGCCGAATTTGTGCTTATGAACAGACGAAATAAGACACGAAACCAGGCGCATAATTACGATGTCGTGATCGGTCCCATTGCTAATGATGCAGTAGGTTTTCAGATACGCCGTTTCACATCAGGACTTATAGATGAGAATAAGTTTCTTGAGGAATTGAAATACATGAAAGGAGTAACCATGCAATACTTCTTCGGAACAGAAGTCGCCATAAAACATTTATCTAAGATCCAGGCTTTATGACTAAGGAAGAATTTATGATTGAAGAAATCTCGAAAGAGATTGTGCTGCTGTTGATGTCCGAGCATCAGATGGATATGCAAGAGGCACTCCGCACTCTTTACACATCAGACACATACGCCAGCCTCACAAATATACATAACGGACTATACACGCAAAGCACTCCTTATATATATGAATATTTAGAGCATGAATTGGCGACAGGTAAGATGGGATAAGAACTGATTTATAAAATAATTTCACCAATCGCGCTGCCGTATTGCATTTCATTCACCTGTTGCCACGTTGCCACGTTGCCACACCCCCATGTCGTGGCAACGCCATTCTCTTTTTTTATGTCTATATCCTTCTGTTTACTGGTCAAGTACGTGTAAATCAGTGCTGTATCTCTCGTATAGCCTCCTTCGCACTTGGTCCGTACCCGCTCCGTACCAAGTCCGTACCTGCTCCACATCTCTCCCTTTTCCGGTCCGTAGATGGTATTTTCTTTGTTGAGTGGACAAATACGGAGCAGGTACGGAGCGGGTACGGAG
>JAUNIV010000357.1 GCA_030523385.1 Bacteroidales bacterium
AAAGTTAATACTTTTATTTTTACCCTTCCCTGACACAGTTCAATTTACGGCCTCATGATCTGTCAAAGGTCGTCCTCTTTTACGTTTATATCAGCTCCGTATATGCCGGGATTTCGGGCAGAAAAGCATACTGCCCCGTGCTATAATCTATGTGGCAGCAGTAATGACTGATTCCGTTGCTCACTATCAGATAGTCCACCCTCAGCACCATGTTATAGCGCGTAATCTGGTCGAAAACCGCTTGCGTGATTTCCACATGAGGGGCCTTGTATTCCACAATCAGCTTCGCGCTCAGGTCTTTGTTGTAGAGCACCGTGTCACAACGCTTCTTTGTCCCGTTCAGGCTTAATTGCACCTCGTTGGCCAACAATCCCTTAGGATATCCCTTATACTCCGTCAGAAAACCCACAAAGTGCTGCCTTACCCATTCTTCCGGGGTAAGTGCCACGTAACGTCTGCGTAAAGCGTCGAACACCAAACTTTTTCCGTTCCGCTCCGCAATTTTAATCCCGCAGGATGGCAGATTTAATGATAACATTTTGTACTTTTGTAATTCTATAATCCGGTGTAAACCGACACAAAAATACAAAAGATTATGAAAACAAAAGCAGAAATTGTAGCAAACTGGCTCCCCCGTTACACAAAAAGGAGCCTGGATGAGTTTGGAGAATACATTCTTCTGACCAACTTCAATAAATATGTGGAGATATTTGCCGACAAATTTGGAGTGCCGGTCTTAGGACGGGATGCCAATATGACTTCGGCCCATGCACAGGGAATCACAATCATCAACTTCGGAATGGGCAGCCCCAATGCCGCCATTATCATGGACTTGTTGGGAGCCATCCACCCGAAAGCTTGCCTGTTTTTGGGCAAATGCGGAGGTATAGACAAGAAGAATAAGTTGGGCGACCTCATACTTCCCATTGCTGCCATTCGGGGAGAAGGAACATCCAATGACTATTATCCGCCCGAAGTGCCCGCTCTGCCGGCCTTTATGTTGCAGCGTGCCGTTTCATCGGCCATCCGCGACCATGCACGCGATTATTGGACAGGAACCGTCTATACCACCAACCGCCGCATTTGGGAGCATGACGAGGATTTCAAGAAGTATTTGCTCAAGACGCGCGCCATGTGTGTGGACATGGAGACCGCCACGCTCTTCACCACCGGCTTCTATAACCACATACCCACAGGAGCCTTGCTGCTGGTGTCCGACCAGCCGATGATTCCCGAAGGTATAAAGACAGACCGTAGCGACAACGAAGTGACCCGCAAATATGTGGAAGAACATGTAGAGATAGGCATAGCTTCCTTGCAGATGATTATAGACGAGAAGAAGACCGTAAAACACCTGAAGTTTGACTGGTAATTTTACCGATTATGGCAAAAGAAACGACGTATGAAGAGATAGCCAGGGACTTGAAGAACCGCGTCTACAAGCCTGTCTATTATCTGATGGGGGAAGAGTCTTACTACATAGACCGCATATCGGACTATATTGCGCAGACGGTGTTAAACGAAATGGAAAAGGAGTTTAACCAGACTATCGTATATGGTTCCGATACGGACATTGCTTCCATCATCAATGCTGCCAAGCGTTACCCCATGATGTCCAAATATCAGGTTGTAATAGTAAAGGAAGCTCAGAACGTGAAGAACATGGAAGAGCTGAGCTATTACTTGCAGAAACCTTTGGAATCTACCATCCTGGTGTTATGCCACAAGCACGGCTGCCTGGACCGAAGAAAAAAATTGTCAGCGGAGATAGAGAAGGTAGGCATATTGTTTGAGTCGAAAAAGCTGAAAGATACGCAGCTTCCCGGCTTCATCTCTTCGTATCTGAAACGCAAGCAGGTGGAGATAGAGCCGAAAGCCTCTGAGATGATGGCCGAATTTGTGGGCACGGATTTGAGCCGTATGGCAGGAGAATTGGAAAAATTAATTATCACGCTACCTAAAGGCCAAAGACGCATTACTCCGGAACAGATAGAACGGAACATTGGCATCAGCAAAGACTATAATAACTTTGAACTAAGGAATGCTTTGGTGGCAAAAGATATCCTCAAAGCAAACCGGATTATCAAGTACTTCGAGGAGAATCCGAAAACCAATCCGCTCCAAATGACCTTGTCCGTATTGTTTAACTTTTTCTCCAATTTGATGCTGGCATACTATGCTCCCGACAAGTCCGAACAGGGAGTGGCAAACCAGTTGGGGCTTCGCTCTTCCTGGCAAGCAAGAGACTATATGGCTGCTATGAAAAAGTATAGCGGAGTGAAGACCATGCAAATCATTGGCGAGATTCGGTATTGCGATGCCAAATCAAAAGGAGTAGGCAATTCTTCTTTGAACGATGCCGATTTGCTGCGCGAACTCATCTATACCATTCTTCATTAAAATAGTGCGGGGTGTGCCGAAATTCGATCGGACACCCCCTTTATTTGCCCATATTTCCAGATGGAACATCTTCATGATAGTGAAAAAAGCGCTTATCTCTCTTTGCTATAGTCATTTATACACATTTACACCTCTCTAGAATCGCGTATTTCCAAAAAACTTTCCCTCTGTACATAAATACAGGAGTATTTTTGATTTTAGTATGTAGCTATCAAGTTCAATCTATAATCTATGCGAAATGTTTGTCCAATATTTACATATGGAATCAATTTATTACGTATTTATGTGAATATACTTTTGTAAATCACAAATACAAATATACTTAAGTATATAAATTCAACTTTGTAACATCATTAAAATGCAGCAGGAGAGGGGA
>JAUNIV010000358.1 GCA_030523385.1 Bacteroidales bacterium
AGTTAATTATTAATGAATTATCCAACTTTGTTTGGATTTTAAATGGAAAGTATAGACTATGAAAAATGCAACCTATATCCTAATTATAATATTGCTTGTTTGCGCAGCTCCGCAGAATGCCTGCGGACAAAATGAGGACGTGCTGAAAAAGCTGGATCAACTAATTGGCAACAAAGAATCTTATCACATCCGGAAAGAAGAAAAGATAAAGGATTTAAAGCTCCGCTTGCGTGCACAGCAAGACGACAGGGAGAAATACAAACTATACGGAAGCCTGTTTAACGAATACCTGCACTATCAGGCCGACTCGGCACTCTACTACGTCAACCAGAAACAACACCTGCTCCCCCTGCTGAACCTTCCGGAACTGGAAAACGAAGTCATCATCAATCGTGCCGAAGTGATGGGAGTAATGGGCATGTACAACGAAGCCCAGGCAGAGCTGGAATCCGTAGATACTGCTGCAATCAATGCAGAAACACTGGCCTACTACTATCGGACCTGCCGGGCCTACTATGGCTGGCTGGCCGACTACACTTCTCATAGCGCAGAAAAAGCGAAGTATCTTCAACAGACGGCGGCCTATCGTGACTCTATCCTGCTGAGTGTGGCCGGGTTCACCATAGACGAAGAAATAGTGTTGGCAGAGAAGATGATAATGAACGGAAACATAAATCCGGCATTGGAGAAGCTATCGAACATACTGAGCCGCACATCAGACGAAAGACAGAAAGGCTATACCTATTATACATTCTCCGAAGCATACGAAATCACAGAAGACATCCACAAAGAAATCCATTACCTGGCACTTACGGCCATCACCGATATAGAATCGGCCATCCGAGAATACGCCTCCTTGCAAAAGTTAGCACAATGTATGTACGAGGTGGGCGACATAGACCGTGCCTATAAATACCTGAACTGCTCGATGGAAGATGCCGTAGCCTGCAACGCCCGGCTCCGGTTTATCGAAGTCGCCCAGTTCTTCCCCATCATCGACAAGGCTTACAGGCAGGAGGAAGCCAAGCAACGCCAGGTTTCGCGCATCCTGCTTATCAGCGTCAGCCTGTTTTCACTGCTCCTCATCGCTGCCGTGTTCTATCTGTACCATTGGATGAAAAAACTCTCTGTCATACGCCGCAACCTGAGCCGGGCCAACAAACAGATGCAGGCTGTCAATGCCGAACTGGCACAGACGGGAAAGATAAAGGAAGTCTATATAGCCCGCTACCTGGACCACTGCGTCATTTATTTGGACAAGCTGGAGCAATATCGCCGTTCATTAGCCAAGTTGGCTATGGCTTCGCGCATAGACGACCTGTTCAAAGCCATCAAGTCCGAACAGTTCATCCGCGATGAGCGCAAGGATTTCTACAACGAGTTCGACAAATCCTTCTTAGAGCTGTTTCCCCATTTCATTGAATCCTTCAACAACCTGCTGGTGGAAGAAGGACGCATCACTCCCAAATCGGGCGAACTGCTCACCACCGAGCTGCGTATCTTTGCCCTGATTCGCTTAGGCGTGACAGACAGCAACCGCATTGCCCATTTCTTAGGTTACTCTTTGGCCACCATCTATAACTACCGCAGCAAGATGCGCAACAAGTCTTTAGGCGACAAGGAACGCTTCGAGGAGGAAGTGATGAATCTGTAAAAAGGTTATTTGGACTTGAATGCATCCAATGCCACCGTCGGCGCATCGTTGTCAAAGCAACCCAAGTTGTAACCGCCGTTGTAGCCGTTGGGAGCCTGTGGTTCCCAATAGAAGATGCCCTCCACATCGGTATTCATCATCTTCGCAATGAGTTGCTTGCAAGTCTCGGCCTGATCATACGGCATACCTATTTCGCAAATCATGATGGGTTTGCCGTATTTCTGCTTCAGGTGGGCGATATTGGCAATGCAGTCATCAGACACTTTCACCCATCCGCCGGTTTCGCCACTCTGTTCTGCCCAATAGGGATAGAGCGACATGCCAATCATGTCATACTTTCCTCCATAGGTCTGCAACACGGTAAACAAGCGGTCGTACCTCCACTGGTCATTGCCATTGTCGAGATGTACAATCACCTGTGCATCGGGACACACAGCTTTCACCGCATCATAGCCGGCATTAATCAGTTCGGTCAGTTGCTTCGGATTATCCTCCACCGAACCTACGGGCAGCATCATTCCCGGAGTGATTTCATTGCCCACTTGCACCCATTCCGGAGCAATCTCTACAGCCTTCAGGGCATTGAGAGTAGCCTTCACATGGTCGGCCAAGGCAGCCTTTTGGGCATCAAAGGACAAATTCTTCCAGGCTTCGGGCATATCCTGGTGCGAAGGGTCTGCCCACGTATCAGAAAAGTGGAAGTCAATCATCAGCCGCATGCCCAATCCATGTGCACGCCGTGCCTTGACTACTACATCGTCGATGCTGTTCCATCCGTCCTTAGGATTCACCCACACGCGCAAACGGATGGCATTTACTCCGCAATAATCGCGCAGCAACTGCATGCACTCCATCTCCTTGCGTTCCGTGCCGGGCGTATAGAACTTGCGTCCCTCCGCTTCCATCTGGGTCAACCAACTCACATCTGCTCCGCGAGCAAAACCTGTTTCTTCTACTTCTGTTTGAGGTTCGTCCGGCTCAGATTTAGTAGCCGAGTTCTCTCCACTGCATCCCATAGCTGTCATCGAAGCCATGAATGCTGCCATTAATACATGTATTATTTTCATAGTAAATATTTTGGTAATTATTCCTATTGATGATGGACT
>JAUNIV010000359.1 GCA_030523385.1 Bacteroidales bacterium
TATATGAAAGCGAACAGTCTCATTTTTATCCTGTGCCTGCTTGTGGCAGGCATGGGAAGCCTGTCGGCAGGGACTCCACGGAAGGTGAAAGCCGACAAGTACGGGGTAAAGGAAAGCGCTTCCGCGCAACTCCTTGCCAAAACTAAGTTGCGGGAAAAGGGGAAGGTGGTCTTCAAGTGCCGCGTGTCTCAGTATAATGATCGCTACATGCTGATGGCCAAAGTGCTGAGAAACGATTCGGCCGTACATATTGTAAGCCCGGGAGTAAAGTTCATGCTGGCCGACGGCGATTCCGTAGTGTTGAAGGCGGAAAGGCCGGCAGCCTGCTGCAGCAGTTGGGCAGACGGAAGATGGTATAACGCATCCTTCAAAATGCCGGAGGCTGCCGTGGAGAAGCTGAGAACGAAGAAAATCACCTCCATACACATTCCCTCCGACAAAGGAGAGATTGTGCGGGAAACGGCAGACGGGAAACAGGACGCACTGGCGGAACTGATCCAATCGGTCGAGAAGGATTAAAGATAGCTATTGATTGTATATATTATAATATGAATAGAATCAGACTGTTGCTCCCGGCAGTAGCGATGATGCTACTGTTGGGAGCATGTTCCACTCCCCGGAAAGTGACTTACCTGCAAGATGTGGGAACAAGCGTGCGCCGGGAAGGAATCGCAGAGGTGCCTGTGACGGTGCAGGCGGAAGACAAGATTTCCATCATTGTCAACAGCAAGAATCCCGAACTGGCCGACATGTTCAACCTGCCTGTCATGACCCACCGCATCGGACAACCCATGAACAGCAGCTACAACAACAACCAGCAGGTGTCCAGCTACACCGTGGACTCCAACGGCAACATTGACTTCCCCGTATTGGGTGAAATCCACGTGGCAGGCTTGGGACGCGAGAAGATAGCCGCCTATATCAAGAACGAGCTGGTCAGAAAAAACCTGGTGAAAGACGCGGTGGTCATCGTGGAATTCATGAACATGGGAGTCTCCGTGACCGGAGAAGTGAACCGTCCGGGACGGTTCAACATAGACCGGGACCACCTCACCCTGCTCGACGCGCTCAGCATGGCAGGCGACCTGACCATCTATGGCAAACGCGAGAACGTATTGGTGATACGCAGGGAGAACGGCGGAGAAACCTTCTACCGGGTGGACCTGTGCGACAGCCGGTCGCTCTACTCCTCGCCCGCCTACTACCTGAAACAGAACGACATGGTGTATGTGGAACCCAACAGCGTGCGTGCCCGCCAGTCCACACTCAACGGAAACAACGTGCGCACGGCATCCTTCTGGATGTCGCTGGCATCCCTGCTGACCACACTCGGAGTACTTATTTTCAAATAAAAAGACCATGGCAGACAATACGAACAAAATCAATGCAGAACTGCTCCTGCAAGAGTTGCAGGGCGGAGGGGCAAACGACTCCCTGAACATCAAAGAACTCTTCTACCTCTGTCTGGCCAAATGGAAATGGTTCGTCCTCTCCGTAGGAATAGCCATGGGGATAGCCGTGCTCTACATCCTGTGCACCCCGCCAGTGTACACACGCTCGGCCTACCTCATGGTCAAGGAGGACACCAAAGGGAAGGCCATAGGCAGCGACGTGGCATCCATGTTTGCCGACCTGGGACTTACACAGGCCAATGCCAACGTAAACAATGAGCTGCTGGCCATGCAGGTGCCGTCGGTCATGCGCGAGGTGGTGAAAAGGCTGTCGCTCGACTGGAATTACCGGACCGACGGACTGTTTCACAAAGAAGTGCTCTACGGGCAGGAATGTCCCGTAAAGATATCCGTAGAGGGTCTGCCGGACAATGAATCGGTGTCTTTCAGCCTGAAACTGATGCCCGGAGGAAAGCTGGAACTGGAAGACTTCAACAGCTCGGAAAGAGACGTGGAAGACGAAACCGTGGCAGGAGTCATTGGCAACACCCTGTCCACTCCGATAGGAAAGATGCGGGTGGCAAAAGCGGAAAGCTACCTGCCGCAAGAAGAATACCCGCTCATCCATGTGACACGCTCCAACCTCTACGACTGCGCCGACGCCTGCGCGGAAAGGCTGAAAGCCGAACTTAGTTCGGAAGACGCCACGGTGATAGAGCTCTCCTACGAGGACGTGTCCATACCTCGGGCCGAAGACGTGCTGAACACCGTCATCGCCGTGTATAACGAAGAATGGATACGCGACAAGAACCAGGTCACGGTGAGCACTTCCCAGTTCATCACCGACAGACTTCACGTATTGGAACACGAACTGGGCGATGTGGATGCAGACATATCCACCTACAAGAGCACCAACCTGCTGCCCGATGCAGACAAGGCATCCGCTCTCTACATGGAACAAGCACAAGAAACTAACAACCAAATACTGGCACTGAACACCCGGATATCCATGGCCCGCTACATACGCAACCACCTGACCGGAACGGGCAACCGCAACCAGCTGCTGCCCGTGAATTCCGGACTGGAGAACCCGGGTATAGAAAACCAGATAGCCGAATATAACAGCGAACAGCTCAGAAGGAACAACCTGGTCACGAACAGCAGTGAGCAGAATCCCTTAATCATAGACATAGACCAGTCGCTGGCGGCCATGCGGAAGTCCATAGTCTCCTCCATCGACAACCTGATCGTATCGCTGGGCACACAGCGCGACGAACTGATGCGCAATGAAAGGAGCACCACCGAAAAGATAGCCGCCAATCCCAACCAGACCAAGTATCTGCAATCTGTGGGAAGACAGCA
>JAUNIV010000360.1 GCA_030523385.1 Bacteroidales bacterium
ATTTGTTTATTTTTAATATTGGAATCAGAGAGCCAACTACTGATTCGCATTAGTAATAAAGTAAGAAGAACGGCAATAAGCTTCAGAACAAATTTTCATTTCTCGCCCGGATGAGATATGCTTCTGACTTTCGTGAGAAATGCGTCTCACCCGGGTGAGGGTTGAAACAATAGTCATGTCGAGGACAAGCTGATTGTTTGACCGGATTATCCTATCTCGAATTCCTTATGATTTTAAGAACAGACTTTATAGTGCTGCCTGCTTGCAACAATCGGCATTTATGGCTACATTTGCACGCAAAGTCTAAAATAGAAAATACCATGAGGAAATTCATTCTCTCTGTAGGCGCTTTGCTGCTGATAGCAATGACTGCCTGCCAGAACAAAAGTAAGACGTCTGCTCCGAAAGAAGAAGTCGCGGTGCAGGCAGAGACAGATATTGTAAAAATCACTCCCCGATATGCGCTGGTTTTTAAAGTGACCTATACCCAAGACGCTTGTCTGCTGGACATACAAGACCCTCAAAATGAAAGCGGCCAGGCTTATCATTACGCGCTGGTGCCGCGCGGAACGAAACCCGCCCGACTTCCCGATGGCTACACTTTGATAGAAACACCGGTGCGGAGCGTGATTTGCATGACTTCGCTGCAACTCTCCAATTTCATCAAGCTGGACGAACTGGAGCATGTGGTGGGGATTACCAGTACCCGACACCTGTTCAACAAAGAGATGAACCAAAGGCTCAAGGAAGGAAAAACGCATAAGATTGGCATTGAAGGAAACTTTGACAACGAGGTCATCATGAGTGTCAATCCCGACTTGATTCTGATTTCGCCTTTCAAGCGGGGAGGATATGACGCGTTGAGGGAAGTGGGCATCCCCTTGATACCTCATTTGGGATATAAGGAAATGACTCCGTTGGGGCAGGCCGAATGGATAAAATTCGTGGGATTGCTGTTGGGAGAAGAGGAGAAAGCCAATGAAAGGTTTGAAGAAATATCCCAACGCTATATCGCATTGATGAACCTGACGGAGCGCGTGAACTCGCGTCCGGTAGTGTTCAGTGGCGAGATGCGTGGCGGAAACTGGTATGCCGTGGGTGGCAAGAGTTTCCTGGCGCAGCTCTTCAAGGATGCAGGGGCTGATTATTTCCTGAAAGACGATGAGCAGTCGGGCGGCGTGACGCTGGACTTCGAGACGGTTTACAGTCAGGCGGCCGAAGCCGACTACTGGCGTATTGTGAATAGTTATCAGGGCGATTTCTCATACGAGGCTCTGAAGGAAGAAGATGCCCGCTATGCTGATTTCAAGGCTTTCAGGGATAAGGGTGTGGTGTATTGCAACATGCGTCAGAAGCCTTTCTACGAAAGTATGCCTACCGAACCGGAGGTTGTACTGGCCGACTTGATAAAGGTGTTCCATCCCGGATTGTTACCCGACCATGAACCGAAATATTATGAGTTGCTCAAATGATAGAGGGGACAGATATGTGAAGAGGCCTGTTGCGCTCTGCATGTGCTTAGTGGCGGCCTCCATTCTGCTGTTCTTTTTCCTGAACCTGATATTGGGCTCCGTGTCCATCCCGTTGCAGTCGGTGTGGAACATCCTGTGGGGAGCGGATGACGAGAGTGTCATTTGGCAGAATATCATCTGGAAGTCGCGTGTGCCACAGGCATTGACCGCACTGATGGCAGGGGCCGGACTGTCGGTCAGTGGATTGCAGATGCAGACGGTGTTCCGCAACCCTTTGGCCGGACCTTCGGTATTGGGCATCAGTTCCGGAGCCAGCATGGGAGTGGCTTTCGTAGTGCTTCTGTCGGGCAGTGTGGGCGGTGTGGCACTGAGCAAATTGGGACTGGTGGGCGAACTGGCACTGACCATTGCTGCCATTGCAGGCTCACTGTCGGTCATGGCGCTCATTGTCTTTGTGTCTCAGAAGGTGAAAGGCAATGTGACGCTGCTTATCATCGGCGTGATGATAGGCTATGTGGCCAATGCTGTCATCGGCGTGCTGAAGTTTTTCAGCGTGGAAGAAGATATCCGCGCTTATGTCATTTGGGGGTTGGGGAGCTTTGCCCGGGTGTCGGGCGGACAGATGATGCTGTTCGTGTGCATCATGCTGGTGCTGCTTCCGCTCTCTTTCCTGCTTATAAAAACACTGAATCTTTTGCTGTTGGGCGATGCATACGCCCGTAACTTAGGACTGAACATCAAGCGTGCGCGCCTGTTGGTGATTACCTGTTCGGGAGTATTGGTGGCCATTGTGACAGCCTATTGCGGCCCTATCATCTTTTTGGGTCTGGCTGTGCCACACCTTTGCAGGGGTATGTTTCGCACGTCAGACCATCGCATCCTCATGCCTGCTTCGCTGCTGGTGGGGGCATCGTTGGCTCTGCTCTGCAACCTGATAGCCCGCATGCCCGGATTCGAGGGAGCCTTGCCGGTCAATTCGGTGACGGCACTGGTGGGCGCACCTGTAGTGGTGTCAGTGTTGTTTAACAAACGTCGGAATGAAATGAACGAATAATGATGAAACAAGAAACGATATACATACGACATCTTTCTACGGGCTATCCCGGCAAGGGAGGCACGAAAGTGGTGGCTCAAGACGTGAATGCAGTGATTCGCAGCGGAGAACTCACCTGCCTGTTGGGAGCCAACGGAGTGGGGAAATCTACTTTGCTGCGCACCTTGTCGGCATTCCAGCCTCCCGTAGGCGGAGAGATAGAAATCATGGGGAAACGCCTGAG
>JAUNIV010000361.1 GCA_030523385.1 Bacteroidales bacterium
CATCACTTGCAGGCAGTCTGCCCATCCGTAACCTTTCCCTATGGCATCGTTGTAGAGCATGAACAGCGGTTTCTGCACGATGAATACCAACAGAACCGTCAGGAAATACAAACCGAGGTAAGCAATTCTTTTTTTCATATCCTTTTAGGTTGTTCGGGGAAGTCTTGTCTATTTGCGTCCGAAGTCGGCAGGCACTTCGCCCCATTCTTCTGTCTGCCATTTCAGCAGGGGAATGTCTTTGTAATCGTTGTTCCGCAGCCAGTTTTCCGCCCGTTCTATCATCCGGAAGAGTTCTTCGGTGCGCGGTGTCCTTTCCAGTTTGGTCTTGCATTGCTTCTGTTTCACCCACGCCAGCGCATTGCGGCTGTCCGAGTACAGAGGCATGCAGATATTCTTTTGCTTCATCAGTGCCAGCGCATGGACAATGGCTAAGAACTCGCCGATGTTGTTTGTGCCATACACGGGTCCGAAGTGAAAGATTTGCTGTCCCGTGAGCAGATAGACTCCCCTGTATTCCATCGGTCCGGGATTTCCGCTGCAAGCCGCATCCACTGCCATGCAGTTCATGTCGAACCCTTCGGGCAGTTGCTTCACGGCGGCTTCCGTCCGGTGGGCATTCTTCCCGATGTACCGGTAGGCGGAAGAAGCAAAAGCCTGTTCGGCTTCTTCGCGGGTGGCAAAAGACTTGTATTGAGCACCCTCGTAGCCCTTAATCTGTAGTTGGCAGTCAGTCCAGGAATCGTACACTCCCGGACTGACCCCCTTCCAAACTACGTAATATTTTCTTTTGGGCATAAACGAATCACATTCTCTCCGGCACTTCGATACCCAACAACCCCATGGCAGCTTTCACCATTTTGGCTACATTGGCGCTCAATGCCAGACGAAAGATTTTCAGAGCCTCGTTCTCTTCGCGCAAGATGCTGAAGTCGTGATAGAACTGGTTGTATTCTTTCACAAGGTCGTAGGCATAATTGGCGATGATGGACGGGTTATAGTCGGCTCCTGCCTGCTTCACTACCGAACGGAAGTCGGCCAGCATCTGAATCAAGCCTTCCTCTTTCGTGCTCAGTTCCAGTCCCGCAGGGACGATGTCGGGGATGACGATGCCGGCTTCGGCAGCTTTGCGCAACACCGAACGGATGCGGGCGTAAGTGTATTGGATGAACGGGCCCGTGTTTCCATTGAAGTCGATAGACTCTTTCGGGTTGAAGGTCATGTTCTTGCGGGCATCCACTTTCAGGATGAAATACTTCAGTGCGCCCAATCCCACGATGCGGGCTATGTTGTCGGCCTCCTCTTTGGTCAATCCGTCCAGCTTGCCCAGTTCGGCACTCGTCTCCTTAGCGGTTTCTATCATGGCTTCCATCAGGTCGTCGGCATCCACCACGGTTCCTTCGCGGCTCTTCATCTTGCCTTCGGGCAGTTCCACCATGCCGTAAGAGAAATGCACCAGTCCCTTGCCCCATTCAAAGCCCAACTTGTCGAGCAGGATGGAAAGCACCTGGAAGTGATAATTCTGTTCGTTGCCCACCACGTAAATCATCTTGTCGATGGGGAAGTCCTGGAAGCGCAGTTTGGCCGTGCCGATGTCTTGCGTCATATAGACGGAAGTGCCGTCGCCGCGCAGCAACAGCTTGTGGTCCAATCCTTCGGCAGTGAGGTCGGCCCACACGGAATTGTCTTCCTTGCGATAGAAGAAACCCTTTTCCAGTCCTTCCATCACCTTGTCTTTTCCTTCCAGGTAGGTTTCCGATTCGTAGTAAATCTTGTCGAAGCTTACGCCCATCATGCGGTAGGTCTCATCGAATCCTGCATACACCCAGTCGTTCATCTTCTTCCACAGGGCGCGTATTTCGGGGTCATTGGCTTCCCATTTGCGGAGCATCTCGCGAGCTTCCTGCATCAAGGGGGAGTTGGCTTCGGCTTTGGCTTTGGCCTCTTCTTCGTTCATGCCTTCCGCCATGTATTGTGCCGTCAGTTCTTTCACTTCGGCCTTGTAATGCTTGTCGAAAGCCACGTAGTAGTCGCCTATCAGGTGGTCGCCCTTCTTGCCCGACGATTCGGGAGTTTCTCCGTTGCCATACTTCAGCCATGCCAGCATGGACTTGCAGATGTGTATGCCGCGGTCGTTCACGATATTGGTCTTTACCACCTTGTTGCCGTTGGCAGCCATGACATTGGCCAGCGCATTTCCCAGCAGGTTGTTGCGCACGTGTCCCAGGTGCAGCGGCTTGTTGGTGTTCGGCGAAGAGTATTCTATCATCACCAGAGGAGAGTTCTCCGTAGCCTCTTCCATGCCGTAGTGCGGGTCGGCCTGTATGGAGTTGAGCAGTTCAATCCAGCAGTCGGAAGCGATGGTCAGGTTCAAGAACCCTTTCACGGCGTTGTATGCCGCTACCAGTTCGGGAGCCTGCTGTTTCAGGTATTCGCCTATCTCCTGTGCGGTTTGTTCGGGACCTTTCTTGCTCATTTTCAGAAAGGGAAATACCACCAGTGTGAGGTGTCCTTCAAATTCTTTCTTCGTTTTTTGCAGTTGCACCATCTTTTCGGGCACTTCCTGTCCGTAGAGTGTCTGCAATGCACCGACAATGGCAGCAGTGAGTTTTCCTTCTATGTTCATAGCTATGCAAGTTCTTATTTGTTATTGGGTTGCAAAGTTATCACAAAAAAGTGAGATATGGAAAAAAGAGCTGTCATATTCTTCGTAGAATCAAC
>JAUNIV010000362.1 GCA_030523385.1 Bacteroidales bacterium
TATGGGACCCAGCCGCTCACAACAAAGCAGTACGCAGATTATAAATGGCAATGTCACTTCAACCAGTTCCATCACCTTTACCTATATATTGATGGCAGACAAAGAAGGAACATACACCATACCGGGTGCAACGATTGTGGCCGATGGAGAAAACAAAACCTCCAATTCGGTGCAGATAAAAGTGTTGCCTCCGGATCAAACCGATGGCTCAAGCAGTAATGGTGGCAGCAGTGGACGGACTTCTTCGCGCAACCAGGTTGCCGGAAGCAAAATAACCAATCAGGATTTGTTCATTACAGCCACAGCCACCAAGACCACGGTGTATGAACAGGAAGCCATTCTGCTTACTTATAAAGTATATACGTTGGTGAACCTCACCGAACTGTATGGCGACATGCCCAAGCTGACCAATATCTATACGCAAGAAGTGGAACTTCCGCAAAAGAAGACATTTACGCTGGAGCATTATAACGGCCGGAATTACAATACAACGGTTTGGCGTCAGTATGTGCTCTTCCCGCAGCAGGTCGGCAAGATAGAAATACCTGCCATCACCTTTGAGGGAACGGTAGCCCAGCAAGTGGCTTCCGACGACCCGTTTGATGCCTTCTTCAATGGCGGAAGCAACTATGTGCAGATTAAGAAAAACATTATCAGCCCCAAGCTGGTGTTCAACGTAAACGCCTTGCCCAGTGGTAAGCCTGCCAATTTCTCGGGCGGAGTAGGAGACTTCAGCATCAGTTCTTCCATCAGTACTAAGGAACTGAAGACCAACGATGCGGTTACTGTCAAGGTAATCATTTCGGGTACAGGAAACTTGAAGCTGATTAATACCCCCGAAATAAATTTCCCCAAAGATTTTGAAGTCTATGACCCGAAAGTGGACAATAACTTCAACCTTACCCGTGAAGGCTTGTCGGGAAACAAGGTGATAGAATACTTGGCTATTCCGCGCCATGCAGGCAATTTCACCATTCCTCCCATCGAGTTCTCTTATTTTGATTTAAAAACCAAGAGCTATAAAACCATCAAGACGGAGGCTTATGAGCTGAAAGTAGAAAAAGGCGAGGGCAATGCCGATCAGGTAATAGCCGATTTCACCAATAAAGAAGACTTGAAGGTATTGGGACATGACATACGATACATCAAGTTGGGCGATACGAAGCTCACCCGTAAGGATGATTTCTTCTTTGGCTCTATGTCCTACTATCTGTGGTATATCATCCCGCTGGTGTTGTTCATTGTTTTCGTCATTGTGTGCCGCAAGCAGGCCATTGAGAATGCCAATGTGGCTAAGGTCCGTACCAAGAAAGCCAACAAGGTGGCCACCAAACGCATGAAGAATGCAAGCAAACTTTTGGCCGGAAACCAGAAAGAAGCTTTCTATGACGAAGTGCTCAAGGCATTGTGGGGCTACATCAGCGACAAGCTGAGCATTCCGGTATCCCAGTTGTCAAAAGACAATATAGAAGAGGAGCTGACTAAATATGGTGTAAATCCCGAATTGATAAAGGACTTCATCGGTACACTGAACGAATGTGAGTTTGCCCGTTATGCTCCCGGAAACCAGAACGAAGCAATGGATAAGGTATATGCTTCGGCAGTGGAAGTCATCAGTAAGATGGAAAACAGTATTAAACACTAAAGGAAAAGGAGAGGAGAGAAGATAATGAAGAAAATATATTTCATCCTTATGTTTGCAATGAGCCTGCTGGTCGCCAATGCGCAAAACGATACAACAGCAGGACAAGACAGCACACAAGTGGAAACCGAAGCGCAGACCGGGGCAGAGGCTTCGCCAATGCCTGTTCATGCCACAAAGACAGAGGCCGACAGTGCGTATGTCAGAAATGACTTTGCTGCCGCTGTGGAAATGTACGAAAGCATCTTGAAAACAAGCGGAGAGTCGGCAACCATCTACTATAATCTCGGTAACAGTTATTACAAGATGGGTAACATAGCCAAGGCAGTCTTGAACTATGAGCGTGCTTTGCTGCTCAATCCGGGCGATGGAGATATCCGTTTCAACTTAGAACTTGCCCGGAGCAAGACAGTTGATAAGGTAGTCCCTACGACCGAAATGTTTTTCATCACATGGACCAACTCATTAATCAACACCATGAGCGAGAGGGCATGGGCAAAGGCAGGCATCACAGCATTCATCCTGATGATTTTGGGATTGGCTTTGTTTATCTTCGGCAAGCGTGTTATCTGGAAGAAAGTAGGTTTCATTGCCGCCATCTGCCTTTTCCTGGTAACGGTTCTGACCAACATCTTTGCCTCCAAGCAAAAAACAGAACTGCTCAACCATGACAACGCCATCATCATGGCACCCAGCGTGACCGTCAAGAGCACACCGAATCAGAGCGGTACGGACCTTTTCATCCTTCACGAGGGCAGCAGGGTGATTATCAAGGACAACACCATGAAGGAATGGAAAGAAATAAAGTTGGAAGACGGCAATGCAGGATGGGTGCCTGCCCATGTCATCGAAGTGATTTAAAAAGAAAGAATAAATGGATATACAACAGTATATAGCAGCAGACAAAGAATTATTGCTGAGCCTGAACGGAAGCGACTCCCTCTTTTGGGACGGCTTTATGTGGGTAGCCACCAGCACTGCGGTGTGGATACCTGTGGCTGTTATACTGTTGTATGTCATTATCAAGAACAACAAATTGCAGGAAACGCTACTGATTATCGTCATG
>JAUNIV010000363.1 GCA_030523385.1 Bacteroidales bacterium
GTCCATTGACCGTTCGGCGACCGCTGAAGGTTCTATTTAGTTATTTTCATGCGCCTTTGAAGTTATCTTATCGCCCCGTTCCGCGGACCCCGAACGGTCAATGCAGATAAACAAGATTCTGTGGCCGGCTCTCTGCCATGTCGGAATAAGATACTTTCTGTTCAGTTCTTTGGGGATTGCACAACAATCCGTTAAATTTGAAGATAGCCGCTGCTTGTTAACACCTTACCTTTGCGATAAACTTTAAAGAATCGGTAATGAAACATATCGGCGCATTTATTATGGGTTGCATATTGACTTCCGTATGCCACGGACAGGAAATGACATTGCAGGAGTGCATCAAGACGGGCATAGCCAACAATCTTTCGGTAGCCAATGCCCGGATAGATATGGATAAGGGACGGACGGGAGTATCACAAAACCGTTCGCGCCTCCTGCCTGTAATCAACGGCATCGTTCAGTTTACGGACTATCTGAAAAGTCCCGTCAATGTCACGACAGGCACGTTGTTGGGCAGCGATTTCCCGGAAGACCCAACCTGGCAGACCATCAAAAGTATGCCCTACAATGCCAATGCAGGCATCCAACTCTCCATGCCACTCTACAACCAAACCCTCCTTGCCGCCATCGACGTGGCGCGGACGGTGGAGAAAATAAGCTCGCTCTCCTACGAGAAGGCGGTGGAAGACCTGACGGTACAGATAAGCAAGGTGTATTACATGGCACAGGCATCGCAGGAACAGGAAAGGCTGACGGACGAGAACATCCTCCGCATGGAAGAGCTATGCGACATAACGGAAGCCCTCCATCAGCAAGGTGTGGTCATGGAAGTGGACTTGAACCGTGTGCGTATCAACCTGCAAAACCTGAAAGCGCTGCATGACCAAAGCCGCACGCTACACTGCCAGCAACTGAACATGTTGCGGTTTCTGATGGACATGCCTCCCGAAACTCCGTTGGAAGTGACACGCATGGCTGAAAGCATAGAGCCACTGCCAACCACAGGCGTAAACAGGGCATTGCCGGAACTGCTCTTGTCGGAACAGCAGAAGACACTGGCGGAGCAACGTATCAGAACCGTCAAGGCCGGATACCTGCCTTCACTCTCATTGACCGGATATGCCGGGGCATTGGGCTATCAGGAGAAGTTCCGCCACTTCTTCCATACCGATGCGGCAACGGACAACTGGTTTGGCAACTGCTATGTCAGCCTGTCCGTAAGAATACCTTTGTTCGAAGCCAATTCCAAAAGACTGCAAATCAAGCAATATAAATATGATGTCCGGCAAGCTGCCAACCGCATGGAACTGACGCGAAAGCAACTGGATGAGAACTATGAGAACGCCATGTTGCAACTGAACCACAATATGGAGGTGTTCCGCACACAGATGGAGAGCCGCCGGCAGGCAGAGAATGTGTTTAACGTGACGGAAGAACAGTACAAGGAAGGCGTGGCTTCCATGACGGCATTGCTACAAGACGAAATGCAGTTGCGCACGGCACAGACGGCATGCGTGCAGGCTCTCTGCCAGTGTTGTTTGGCACGTCTTGACTTGCTCAAGCTCTCCGGGAATCTATCACAACTTTCCAGATAACCATAAAAAGACAGCATAATGAAAAAGAATCTGATTGTCAAAGCGGCAGCAATCTGCCTGCTGCTTGCCGGAATAATAGTGATTGTGACGATGTTTTGCGACCACCGCTATGAGCAGACAGACGATGCACAGGTGGAGCAATACATTTCGCCCGTCAATGTGAAAGTATCGGGATATATCCGCGAGATACGCTTCACGGAGCATCAGCACGTCCGCAAGGGCGATACACTGCTGCTCATAGACGATCGCGAATATGCCATCGCCCTCAGGCAGGCGGAAGCCTCGCTGATGGATGCACACAGCGGACGCAAGGTAATGAGCAACACGCTGCACACGGTTTCCAACAGTGCCACGGTCTATGACGCCTCCATCGAAGAAGCGGAACTGCGTGTGGAGAAGTTGCAACGCGATTACGACCGCTATGCGAAATTGTTGGAAAAGAAAGCATCAACTCCCGTCATCGTAGAGCAATACAAGACCGAACTCGACATGGCTAAGGCCCGTGTCAGTGCCTTGCGCCGTCAGCGTGAGGCGGCACGCTCCTCTGTCAGCGAGGTCAGCCAGCGACAGGAGAACGCCGAAGCTGCCATCCTGCGTGCCGAAGCGGCGGTAAACATGGCGCAGTTGAACCTTTCTTATACAGTCGTCACGGCTCCGGCTGACGGCTGTGTGGGGCGCAGGACAATCGAGGAAGGACAGTTGGTAAGCCCCGGACAGACCATCACCACGCTTATCCCCGACACACGGAAATGGATAGTAGCCAACTTCAAGGAGACGCAGATGTCGCACATCCGCACGGGGCAGACCGTTGAAATCAGTATCGACGCCCTGCCCGGCAAACAATTCTGTGGCACGGTGACAGCCATCAGTGCCGCCACGGGGTCGAAGTATTCGATGGTGCCGACGGACAACTCCGCAGGCAATTTCGTGAAGATACAGCAACGCATCCCCGTGCGTATCGACTTCGATGACGGACTGAGCACTGAGGACAACCGCCGTATGGCTGCCGGGATGATGTGTGAAATCAAGGTGGACGTAACGGGAGGCGAGTGATGGAGAGGGTGCGTAAAATAAACTGTGTCATGCGATAATCTCGTTCAA
>JAUNIV010000364.1 GCA_030523385.1 Bacteroidales bacterium
TACAACATTTTTCCTCGCTAAAATGCTGACTTTTGCAGGCTTATTCGTATATTTGCGCGCCGATTCATAGAAATATAATATAAGAAACAATTAAAATACGAGACGAAAAATGAAAGTATTAAAGTTTGGAGGTACTTCGGTAGGTTCTGCACAAAGAATGAAAGAAGTAGCCAAATTGATAGCCGACGGTGAAAAGAAGATTGTGGTGCTCTCTGCCATGTCAGGAACGACCAATACGTTGGTGGAAATTTCGGATTATCTGTACAAGAAGAATCCCGAAGGTGCGAATGAAATCATTAACAGACTGGAATCTAAGTATAAACAGCATGTGAATGAGCTTTATTCTTCTGACGAGTATAAACAGAAAACACTGGAATTCATAAAAGCACAGTTCGATTATATTCGTTCGTATACCAAAGATATCTTCACGCTGTTCGAAGAGAAAGTCATCCTGGCACAAGGAGAACTGATTTCTACCAACATGATGACCAACTACCTGTTGGAACAAGGCGTGAAAGCCGTGCTGCTGCCTGCACTGGAGTTCATGCGTACCGACAAGAACGCAGAACCCGACCCCGTATATATAAAGGAGAAACTGACCACGCAGCTTGACATGTACCCCGATGCTGAAATATACATCACACAGGGTTTCATCTGCCGCAACGCATACGGCGAAATAGACAACCTGCAACGCGGCGGAAGCGACTACACGGCTTCGCTGATAGGTGCTGCCGTCAATGCTTCGGAAATCCAGATATGGACAGACATAGACGGAATGCATGACAACGATCCGCGCATCGTTGACAAGACTTCGCCCGTGCGTCATCTGCACTTCGAGGAAGCAGCAGAATTGGCTTACTTCGGTGCCAAAATTTTGCATCCCACTTGCGTGCAGCCGGCCAAATATGCCAACATCCCCGTGCGTCTGCTCAACACCATGGAGCCTACCGCCCCGGGCACACTGATATCCAACGACACGGAAAAAGGAAAGATAAAAGCCGTAGCCGCCAAAGACAACATTACGGCCATCAAGATAAAATCCAGCCGCATGTTGCTGGCACACGGATTCTTGCGCAAGGTGTTCGAGATATTTGAAAGCTACCAGACTTCCATCGACATGATTTGTACATCGGAAGTGGGTGTCTCTGTATCCATAGACAACACCAAACATCTGAACGAAATCCTGAACGACCTGAAGAAATATGGCACAGTGACCGTAGATAAGGACATGTGTATCGTATGCGTAGTGGGCGATTTGGAATGGGAGAACGTGGGCTTCGAAGCAAAGGCACTGGATGCCATGCGTGAAATCCCCGTGAGAATGATTTCGTTCGGCGGAAGCAATTACAACATCTCTTTCCTCATCCGCGAGGCAGACAAGAAGAGAGCATTGCAGTCATTGAGCGACCATCTGTTCAATGGGAAATAAGAATTTCGGAATCATCATTCCGTAGCATATTTCGTAGGGGCAGACCTGTATGTATGTCCGATAGCGTCATGACGATGCATTCGGGCGGACACACGGGTCCGCCCCTACAGGAATAGCCCTCTTTCTTCCCCACCTATAGAAACTTATAAACCCAAAAAGAATACAATATGAAAGGAACATTCCCCGTAAACAAGTTCAGAGAGCTGGAAACTCCCTTCTACTATTACGATGTCAATGTACTGCGCGAAACCTTGTCGTGCATCAACAAGGAAGCAGGCAAATACAACAACTTCTGTGTACACTACGCCGTAAAGGCCAATGCCAACCCGAAGGTGCTTACCATCATTCGCGAAAGCGGATTGGGAGCCGACTGCGTGAGCGGCGGAGAAATACGTGCCGCCATCAAAGCCGGATTCCCTGCCAACAAGATAGTATATGCCGGCGTAGGAAAGACAGACTGGGAAATCAACTTAGGACTGGAATACGGCATCTTCTGCTTCAACGTAGAGTCCGTGCCCGAACTGGAAATCATCAATGAGCTGGCTGCTGCCAAAGGCGTGACAGCGCGCGTAGCTTTCCGCATCAACCCCAACGTGGGCGCACATACCCATGCCAATATTACTACCGGACTGGCTGAGAACAAATTTGGAATCAGTATGGAAGACATGGATAAGGTGATAGACATGGCACAGACATTGCCGAACGTACAGTTTGTGGGACTGCACTTCCACATCGGTTCGCAGATTCTGGACATGGGCGACTTCGTAGCCTTGTGCAACCGCATCAACGAATTGCAGGAGAAGCTGTATGCCCGCCAGATTATCGTGGAACACATCAATGTGGGCGGCGGACTGGGCATCGACTATGAGCACCCCAACCGACAGCCCATCCCCAACTTTGCCGACTACTTCGCCACCTATCACAAGCACCTCAGGCTTCGTCCGCAGCAAACGCTGCACTTCGAGCTTGGACGCGCGGTTGTGGGACAATGCGGCAGTCTCATCAGCCGGGTAACCTACGTGAAACAAGGAACCAACAAGCAGTTTGCCATCCTGGATGCCGGCATGACAGACCTGATACGTCCCGCCCTCTACCAGGCTTATCACAAGATAGAAAACATCACTTCGGAAGAACCTATAGAGACCTATGACGTAGTAGGCCCCATCTGCGAATCGTCCGACGTATTCGGCAAAGCCATCGATCTGAACAAGGCACACCGTGGCGACCTGTTTGCCCTCCGTTCAGCCGGTGCTTACGGAGAG
>JAUNIV010000365.1 GCA_030523385.1 Bacteroidales bacterium
GCAATCGGTTCGTTTTCGTATCGGCGTGTCGCAATGCAGCGACGATGAATGGCGACATAAAATGAATAATGAACTGATACGCGAAGCCTTCTTCTACAACGGGGTGGAGGTGGAGATACGCACCGCAAAGGATAATAACCGAAATCAGATTGCAGATATCAAATATTTTATAGACCGAGGTGTCGATTTGCTGATTGTAGCTCCCAATGAAGCTGCCGCCATTACTCCGGTGGTAGAGAAAGCCTACCGTCAGGGCATTCCCGTGGTAGTAATAGACCGGCGCATCCTTTCCGACCAATACACAGCTTTTGTCGGAGCGGACAATTATGGCATAGGGCTTGACATCGGCCATTACATTATCAACCGTTTGCACGGACACGGAAAGATTGTGGAGATTATGGGGCTGGAGGGTTCTACCCCGGCCATGGACCGCCACAGGGGATTGACCGATGCTTTGGTAAAGGAACCGGGCGTACAGTTGATTGCTTCGGTAGATGGCGCCTGGCTGCAAAGCATCGCCACGGAAGAGATGGACTCCATTCTCGATATAACGCCGAAGATTGATTTGGTCTTTGCACAAAACGACCGTATGGCATTGGGTGCTTATCTTTCGGCCAAGCAGCGGGGACGCGAAAAGGAGATGGTGTTCTTAGGCGTGGATGCCTTGTCGGGCAAGGGCTACGGCGTGGAGCAAGTCATCAACGGAGTACTTGATGCCAGCTTTATTTATCCCACGGGGGGAGACCGGGTGATGCAGGTGGCTATGGCCATTCTCGAAGGGCGTCCTTACGAACGCGATACGCAGTTGTCCACGGCTTTGGTAGATAAAACCAATGCCCGCGTAATGCAGTTGCAGACCGATCATATAAGCGAACAGGATGCAAAGATAGAGCAACTGAACAGCCGCATCAATGAATACCTTTCGCGTTACTCTGCCCAGCGTATGTTCCTTTATGCTTGTCTGGTCATATTGGTGCTCTTTGCCGCATTGTTGGCTTTCATCATCCGTGCTTACTGGACAAAGAACCGTATGAACCATAAGCTCTTCATGCAGAAGCAGCAGCTGGAGGAGCAGCGCGACCAGCTCATCAGCCTTTCCAAGCAGCTGGAAGAGGCAACGCATGCCAAACTGGTGTTCTTTACCAATGTGAGCCACGACTTCCGTACCCCGCTCACGCTGGTGGCAGACCCGGTGGAACAGCTGATGGCCGACAAGACACTTACTTCCGGGCAGCAATCGCTGTTGAAGGTAGTACATAAAAACGTGACCATTCTGCTGAGGTTGGTCAATCAGATACTCGACTTCCGCAAGTATGAGAACGGCAAGTTGGAATTGATCCGTTCCAACATGGATTTGCGGGCGCAACTGCAAGAATGGAGCCACTCTTTCCGTTTGTTGGCATGCAAGAAACACGTACACTTTGTGTTGGATGCCGATGATGAGGCTGCCTTGACCAATTACCACATCGCATTGGATGCCGAAAAGATGGAGCGTATCTATTTCAACCTTCTGTCCAATGCCTTTAAGTTTACTCCGGAGAATGGAACCATTTCGGTCAAACTGTCTTCTTTCTCTAAGGAAAATGGCGACAGATGGGTGCGGTTGGTAGTAGCCGATACCGGAACGGGAATTTCAGCACAGCATATCCACAGTATATTCGATCGCTTCTACCAGATAGACATGAATCACGCAGGTTCGGGCATCGGTCTGGCATTGGTAAAGGCTTTTGTGGAATTACACGGAGGAACCATCGGCGTGGAGAGTGCCGAAGGCAAGGGAACTATCTTTACGGTGGACATCCCCGTAGTTCTGCCGGCAGAAGGCGAAACCGTGCAAGGAGTATTGGAAGCCCGTATCGGCCAGGATACCGTATTGGAAGAATTGTCTGACACGGAAGAGGAAGATACTCCTCCGGACGAACATAAAGAATGCGTGCTCATCATAGACGACAATGCCGATGTGCGCAACTATGTGAAAGGCTTGCTGAAAGACAACTACACGGTGATAGAGGCAGCCGAAGGACGCTCCGGACTGAAGAAAGCCATGAAGTACGTGCCCGATGTCATTGTGTGCGATGTCATGATGCCTGTGATGGATGGACTGGAATGTTGCAAACGATTGAAAAGCGAATTGCAGACTTCCCATATCCCGGTGATGCTGCTGACGGCTTGCTCATTAGACGAACAACGCATTGAGGGATTTGAGTGTGGAGCCGATTCCTACATAGCCAAACCTTTCAACTCAAAGCTCCTGCAGGTGCGCCTGCGCAATCTGATAGACAACCACAAACGGCTGCAACAGTTCTTTGGTGACAAGACGGCATTGGCCAAGGAATCCGTAAGTCAGGTAGATAAAGACTTTGCCGATCGTTTCCGCCTGCTGATAGAAGAGAACCTTTCGGATTCGGAACTGAGTGTAGAAGATTTGGGTGCCCGGATGGGAATGAGCCGGGTGCAACTGTATCGTAAGATTAAGGCACTTACCAATTACTCGCCTGTGGAGCTGTTGCGCATTGCCCGCCTGAAGAAAGCCGCTTCGTTGTTGGCCTCTTCGGAAAGGACAGTGTCCGAGGTGACGTATGAGGTAGGGTTTACATCGCCTTCTTATTTCACCAAATGCTATAAGGAGTATTTCGGCGAAAGCCCGAGCGATTTCCTGAAACGGA